>VFMC01000299.1 GCA_006515795.1 Acidimicrobiaceae bacterium
CCGCGATCCGATGATGTGGCCGGAGAGAGCCAAGACCGGAGCGGTTCGCCTGGCGCTGCGCACCGGCGTGGCGATCGTTCCGGTGGCGATGCTCGGAGCGCATGAGGTCGTCGGGCGCCAGCGGCTCCTGCTGGGCTTCCTCCGCAACGTCGTTCGCCGGCCCAAGGTGACCACGCGAGTCGGCGCACCGATCAACGTGCGCGAGCTGATGAACATCGGCGAGCACGTCGAGCCCACCGCCGACGAGGTGCGCATCGGCGCCGACCTCGTGATGGCCGAGCTCGTAGCACTCGTCGCCGACCTCCGCGGCGAGGTGGCGCCAGATCCCCTCGGTGTGCCGAGAGGGCTCGACTGACCTGGAATGCTGACGGCGTGACCGACAGCAACTCGCCCGAGCTCATGCCCCACCCAGCCACCGCGCACACGCGATCGCGAAACGACATCACGCTCCCCGCATTCGACGCTGCCGACTTCGAGCGTGCCTCACGTGGCCTGCTGGCGACGCACCCCACCGGGGTGATCGATGGGCCGTTCGGCCCGGCGTGGGACATCACCCGGCATGCCTTCATCACGCAGGATGCGCCCTGTCCCGACACCGTGCACCCGAGCCTGTGGCGACAGGCGCAGCTCAACGCGATCCACGGTCTCTTCGAGGTGGCACCAGGTGTGTGGCAGGCGCGTGGCTACGACATCAGCAACATCACCTTCATCGCCGGAGCCGACGGATGGGTGGTGATCGATCCGCTGACCGTCGATGTAACCGCACGGGCCTGCCTCGAGCTCGCCAACTCGACGCTCGGCGAACGTCCGGTCACTGCCGTGATCTACACCCACTCGCACGTCGACCACTTCGGTGGCGTGCACGGCGTGACCACCCAGACCGATGTCGATGCGGGCAACTGCCGAGTCATCGCTCCCGAGCACTTCATGCGCGAAACCGTCGCCGAGAACCTCCTTGCCGGCAACGCGATGGGGCGGCGCAGCTCGTACCAGTTCGGAGGTCTCCTCCCGGCGGGACCGCGCGGGCACGTCGACTCCGGGCTCGGCAAAGCCATCCCGCTGGCGATTCCCGGCCTGATCGCGCCGACCGAGGACATCACCTTCACCGGAGAGCAGCTCGTCGTCGACGGAGTGCGCATCGAGTTCCAGCTCACCCCGGAGACCGAGGCGCCGGCGGAGATGAACTTCTTCTTCCCCGACCACGGCTGGCTGTGCATGGCGGAGAACTGCTCGCACACGATGCACAACCTCGTCCCGATCAGAGGCGCCCAGGCACGCGATGCGCTCGCCTGGTCGAAGTACATCGGCGAAGCGATCGAGCTGTTCGGCAACCGCACCGAGGTGATGTTCACCTCGCATCATTGGCCGAGGTGGGGCCGTGACGACGTGCACACCTTCCTCGGTCAGCAACGTGACCTCTATCGGTGGATGCACGATCAGACGTTGCGGCTCGCAAATCACGGGCTGGTCGCCTCCGAGATCGCCGAGGTGCTCACGCTGCCACCAGAGTTCGTCACCGAGAGCCACACCACCGGTTACTACGGCCACCTCGTGCACAACGTGAAGGCGATCCATCAGCGCTACCTCAGCTGGTACGACGGCAACCCCGCCCGGCTGCACCAGCACCCGCCGGTGGAAGCGGGCCGGCGCTACGTGGAACTGGCCGGTGGACCGGATGCGCTCGTCGACACGGCACGAAGGGCCTTCGCCGCCGGCGACTACCGCTGGGTGGCCGAGCTGGTGAACCACCTCGTCTTCGCCGATCCCGCGAACGCGGCGGCCAGGGCACTGCAGGCCGAAGCGCTCGAACAGCTCGGCTACCAGAGCGAGTCGGCGACGTTCCGAAACGCGTACCTCACCGGCGCCCAAGAGCTCCGCCACGGCTCCCCGGTACAACGGCCGGCCGGCCGCCGGGGGCTCGTGCGCGCACTCCCCATCGAACAGCTCCTCGACACCATCGGCGCCCGACTCCTCGCCGACGAGGTCGGCGGAGTGCGGGTGACGATCGAGTTCAGCTTCACCGACCTCGACGAGCAGTGGGTGCTCGGTCTCGCCAACCGCGCCATCCACTACGTGGCCGGTCGCGGCGCCGACGACGCCGACGCGCGAATCACGACTACACGAGAGGTGCTGCTGGCGATCGCCGCCGGCGAGGTGGAGATCGACGCCGCCCACGCCGCCGGCGACCTAATGGTGGAGGGCGACCTCGGGGCGCTCCATGCGATCTTCGATCACCTCGACGTGTTCACGTCGGGCTTTGCGATCATCGAGCCGTGACCAGTGCGACGCCGATCAGCGACACGACCAATCCGACCAGTGCGAGCGCGCCGAGCCGTTCATCGAACAGGATCGCCCCTTCGATCGTGCTCAATGCCGGGGTGAGGAAGAACAGGCTGCTCACCTTGGCCACCACATGACGCTGGAGCATCCACAGCATGATCATCACGGCACCGATCGAGAGCACCACGACCGCCCAGGCAAGTGCGCCGATCGTGGCCGCCGTGAACCCCACGTGGAACCGTTCGAAGATCGCCGCGCAGGTCAGCATCAGCACTGCTCCGCTGGCGAACTGGAGCACCGTGCTCCAGACCAGCGGCGTCGTCGCGCACTTCCTGCGCTGAACGAGCGTGCCACCCGAGATGCCGAGCACCCCGAGCGCGGCGGCGATCAGCGCCGCACCGGTGAACCCCGAGGCGTGGGCCAGGATCCGGTCGACGACCACAGCAACCACCCCGACGAACCCGAGCGCCACACCGAACCACTGGGCGCGGACGAGCCGCTCGCCCAGCACCCGCTGGGCGGCGATCGAGGTCACAACGGGGTGCAACCCGGAGATGAGTGCACCGACACCGGACGGTAGCCCGAGGTCGATGGCGATGAACACGCCGCCCAGGTAGAGCGCCTGCATCAGCGCACCGGCGACGAGCACCCACCTCGCCTCGGCTGCAGTGGGGCGGGGCGCGCGGATCAGTAGCGCAACCGCTCCGAGCAACGCTGCCGCGAGCGTGAACCGGATCGCGAGGAACGTGAGCGGGCCGGTGTCGCGGGTGCCGTACTTCGCCCCGACGAAACCCGTGCTCCACAGCACCACGAACAGCGCCGGCGTCCATGCGGCGACACGAGAAGGGCAGCCGCTGCCGTTCACGTCGATGCCCTCGGCGGTGAGCTGCGCAATCGCCTCGTTGACGATGTCGTTGGTCCACGCCTCGGTGTCGGGTGCCTTGGTGAGCACCGAGGCGCCGTCGAGGTTCTTGGTACCACTGGCGATGCCGATGGTGCGCTCGTAGGCGGCGGTGTCGATGACGCCGATGCCTCCGGCGGCCGGCCAGATGAGCTTGTTGACTTCGTTCATCTGCCACAGCTGGTGCGTGGCGCCGAGCGTGGAGCCCTTGGCGACGACGATGTCGCGGCACGCCTCGACGTTGTCGCGGCAGTACGCCCAACCCTGGATCGACGCCTTCACGAACGCGATCGCCTCGCCGCAGTACGCGGGGTCGGACAGACGAGCCTGATCGGCCCAGATCGCGTCCTGCAACATGCCGACGCCCTCATCCTCGTACGAGACGACGTTGAGGTCGGCCGGCACGTACAGCTCTCCGGTGGCGGGATTGACGGCCTCCAGCACCTGGGCGTACTCGTTGTAGGTCATCGCCTCTGCCGCGTCGATGTCGCCGGCCAGCAGGCCGGACATGTCGAAGTTCTGCTGCAGCAACGTGACATCGCTGGCGGGATCGAGGCCTGCCTTCGACAGCGCGGCGAAGATCTCGTACTCGTTGCCGAAGCCCCAGTTGCCGATCTTCTTACCGGCGAAGTCGGCAGCAGAGGTGATGCCGGCATCCTTGAAGCTCACCTGCAGCGTGCCGCTGCGCTGGAAGATCTGGGCGATGTTGGTCACCCCTGCGCCCGCCTCACGCTCGGCAAGCGCCTTCGGCACCCACGAGATGGCGAAGTCGACGGCGCCGCTGGCAAGCGTCTTCTGCGGGGCGATCTCCACTCCACCTTCGACGATCTCGACGTTGAGTCCGGCGGCTTCGTAGAAGCCCTGATCGACCGCAGCGAAGTACCCGGCGAACTGCGACTGGGTGAACCACTGCAGCTGCAACTTCACATCGGCGCCGCTCGGGGCGGTGCAGGTGGA
>VFMC01000709.1 GCA_006515795.1 Acidimicrobiaceae bacterium
GTTCGTGGCCAACTACGGTTCGAACACCGTCACCGTGCACGAGAACGAGGGCGGCAGCTTCCACATGCCGGCCACCTACAACGTCCCCAACGGCGCCGTGGAGGTCGGCGCCGCCGACCTCGACGGTGACGGCGACGAGGACGTGGTCACCGCGGACACGGGCGTGAGCACCTTCTTCAGCGACGAGCTGGGCGGCTTCACGATCCAGGCCATCAACCCGGGGCTCGGCAGCCAGCAGGCGCTGGAGCTGGTCGACGTCGACCTCGACGGCGATCCCGACCTGGTGCTGCTCGACAAGCTGCCGTCCTACGAGTTCCACGTCCTGCGGAACAACGACTCCGGCGGCTGGGGTCCGCCGGCGTCCTACCTCATCGGCGGCTGCGGCCCCGGCGACATCGCCGCGGTCGACTACGACGAGGACGGCGACCCGGACTTCGTGATCACCGAGTACCTGGGCTGTCCCGGCTCAGGCTACGAGAAGCTGTGGCTGTGGTCGAACAACGGCAGCGGGGGCTACTCCTTCCACGGCGTCATCGGCTCGTTCGCCATCACCCAGGGCGAGCAGCTCGCAGTCGGCGACTTCGACGAGGACGGCCACGAGGACCTGATCAGCACCCATTCCGACTGGATCGGCTTCTGGAAGGGCCACGGACGGGCACCTGGACGTGGCCACCTCCAACTACGGCACCACCTTCGCCCAGGAGTCGATCTCGGTCCTGCCCGGCTCGGGCAACGGCAGCTTCCCCGTCCCGCAGCTGTACTTCGCCATGTACTCGCAGCAGTACGGCGGCTGCGCGGGCATCGAGGCCGTGGACGTCGACCTCGACGGCCACCTCGACCTGATCGCCGGAGCGTACGGCGCCGACGACCTGGTGCTGCTGCGCAACCTGGGCGACGGCACGTTCGACGCGCAGCAGCGCTACGGCGTGAGCGGCGTCGTGCGCTACGTCAAGGCGGCGCGCCTGAACGGCGACACGCGGCCCGATATCGCCCTCTCGATCACCAAGGACACGCTGCAGCCGGCCATGACCTTCCTGTTCGGCCTGCCTGCAACGGCCATCACCGACCTCGGCAACGGCCTTGCGGGCGCCAACGGCGTCCCGGCGCTGGCCGGCGAGGGCACGCTGCAGCCGGGCAGCAGCATCACGCTGTCGCTGTCCGGCGCGCTGGCCAACGCGCCCGCCACCCTGGTGATCGGCCTGTCGCAGCTCGGGGCGCCGTTCAAGGGCGGTGTTCTGGTGCCCAGCCCCGACTTGCTGCTGGGCGGCTTCGTGACCGGCGCCGGCGG
>VFMC01000300.1 GCA_006515795.1 Acidimicrobiaceae bacterium
GCGCAAGCTGTCCGTCGTTCGTGGTCAGGCCGGAACGTCGCCGGCGGCACATCGCAGCCGCTCGATGAAGTCGATCGCCGAGGTGGATTGGTCGACCACCGTGCGGAAGGTCTGGATGGTCATCTTCCCGATGCCGAACGGGATGTTGCGCGGACCCTTCGGCCCGCCCATCGTTGCGTACTCATCGGGCACGACGAACATCGGCGGATCGACATACCGGGTGTCACCGAGCACTCCATCGAAGGTTGGCGCGTTGGCAACCCGCAGACCCATGTCGGCTGTCAGCGGGTCGAGCCCGGCCCAGCGGAGGATCGTGGCGATGAACGAGGTGTGGTCGAAGTCGTAACCCGACCCGGCCGGTGCACGAAACACGGTCCCGGGGCGAACCCATGGCGAGATGAGGATCGTGGGCACCCGCACGCCCATCCGCCGGAAGTCGAACGGCTTGTGGCTGGGGCTGGAGTCGGGTTTCACAGCCGGAGGCGGAGGCACGTGGTCCCACGTGCCTCCGTGCTCGTCGAAGGTGACGATGAAGAGCATCTCGTCCCAGTGCGGGCTGGCGCGGAGAGCGGCATACAGCTCTCGGAGGTCGAACTCGGCCTGGCCAACCCACGCCGGCGCGTGGTAGTCGTTGCCCTGCAGCCCGGCGAAGTCGTCTCCCAACGGAAATCCGTAGCCGCCGCTCCAGAACGGTTCGAGGTAGCTGAAGTCGGGTAGGTCGCCCGACGCGAGCACCCGCAGGAAGCCGTCGTAGTTGTCGACCAAGCCATCGCCGCGGTGCACGGCACGACGTACGTACGGAAACGCGCCAGTCGTGAAGCATGCGTTGTCCGAGGTGGGATCCATGTCGAGGCTGCCGTTGTACTGGTAGTAGACGCCCCATGACTTGCGCGGCCGGGCAGCGGTGAGCGCGTCGAAGATCGTGGGCGCGTCGTAGAACTCGGTGTCGGCGTTGTCGCACGCCCCGAGGGACGTGCCGCAAAGCGAGAACGCCCGATTGGGATTCGTCTCGGTGGGCACCGACGAGAACCACCGATCAGACACGGCATACGCCTCGGCCAGTCCGTACAGCACGGGCAACTGCTCTCGGGTGTAGGCGCCCATCACCTCGCCTGGCGAGTCGTAGGCGGCCCAGTAGTCGCGTGCGAACCCTGTCATCGGCGGAGTGCCGGCAGACCAACGCGGCACCGACTCGTGGCCGTAGCCGTCCCAGTACATCTGGTTGCCCGTGTTCTCCCACCACTCGTTCGGGTTCCAGCGCGGCTGACGCATCGGTTGATGCCGGCCGTGGGTGCCGTGAGCGGGGCTGTACGGCATCCGGTCGACGTCGTTGTGGTCTCCGTTGGAGATTCCGTCGAAGCGCGTGCTCGAGCCCGCCGGGAACACCCGGTCGAGCGGCAGGTCCTCGTGTTCGTACAGCCAACCGAGCACGTTGTCGAGCGAGCGGTTCTCCAACATCAACATGACGATCTTCTTGATCCTCGGCATCGCCGCAGTCATCGGTTCCGTCCCTGGTTTCCAGCCCCCGCCATCACTACCACACCGCCTCGAGTTCGACGGACGGGGGTTTGTGGCCCACGGCTATTGTCCCGGCATGGCATCGACGCGCTCCACGAGGGCAGTCGTGTTCTGCGACATCGTCGGGTCGACCGAGCTTCGGCATCGCCTTGGCGATGCCCGGGCCGACACTTGGTTTGCGGGCTTCCTCGATCGGATCGAAGAAGCGGTCGCCGATGTCGACGGCGTCGTCGTGAAGGGCCTCGGTGATGGTGTGATGGCGGTGTTCACCTCGGCCGGTGGCGCGCTCGACGCCGCTGTCGCGATGCAGCAGCGCACCCACACCTACGGACACCTGGCCGACGTCGAGCCGGCGAACCTGCGCGTGGGAGTCTCGATCGGCGACATCGCGACCGCTGGTGACGACTGGAACGGCATGCCGGTCGTGATGGCGGCGCGTCTGTGCACCGCCGCCGGCCCGGGCGAGATCCTCGCCGCCGACATGGTGCGCGTGCTGGCCGGCAATCGCTGCACGCATCCGATGTCGCCTGTCGGCGAGTACAAGCTGAAGGGGATCGAGGATCCCGTCGATGTGGTGCGGGTCGAATGGGCACCCGCCCACCAGGCAACCACGAACGAGCTGCCTGCCTCACTCGATGCCGCACGGCGCGGACCGTTCGTCGGACGGGCGGTGCTGATCGGCGAGCTGTACGACACGTGGAAGTCGAAGGAGTGGCGGGCGCTGTTCGTGGCCGGCGAGCCGGGCATCGGCAAGACGCGGCTCGTCGCCGAGCTCGCCAACCGCGTGCACGTAACGGGCTGCGGTGTGATCCTCGGTCGGTGCGACCCTGACCTGGCAGTCAGCTACCGGCCGTGGACCGAGGCGCTGGAGCCATTGCTGAACGAGATGCCCGCCGAGCTCTTGGCCGAGCTCGCTCCGCACCACCTCGGCGAGCTGTGCCGGCTGGTGCCGTCGTTGGTCTCCCGCGTCGACCTCCAGGTTCAGGATCTGGTGGTCGACGCCGACACGCGTCACGCGATGATCGTCGACGCCGTGGTCGCACTGCTGCGGATCGTGGGACCGGTGACGTTGGTCCTCGACGACATGCACTGGATCGACCAGCGCTCGCTGCAGCTGGCCCGACGGGTGCTGGTGGCCGATCTGCCCGACGTGACCATCATCGGAACTTACCGCGACACCGATCTCGACCCTTTCCATCTCCTGACCGCAGCGCTTGCCGACTTCCGTCGCCTCGATGGGATCCGGCGTGTGGCGCTCGATGGCCTCGACGGTTCGGCGGTTGTGGAGTACCTCGCGCAGTCGGCGGGCCATGCCCTCGACTTCGACGGGCTCACGTTGGCGCGTGCCGTGCACGCGCGAACCTCCGGCAACCCGCTGTTCGTCGGTGAATTGCTTCGTCACCTCGCCGACAGCGGAGCGATCACCTTCGTCGACGAACGGTGGACCGGTGGCGCCGAGCCTCTCGAGCTGCCCGAAGGCCTGCGCGAGGTGATCGCCCGGCGACTGACCAGCCTTGGTGCGCACACCAATCAGATCCTGCAGGTCGCCGCGGTCGTCGGGCCCAGCTTCGACGTCGGCGTTGTC
>VFMC01000001.1 GCA_006515795.1 Acidimicrobiaceae bacterium
CGACATCGGCGGTATCCACAACGCTGGCGATTCGCCCTGGGGCCGCCTGCCACGTCCAATACATGTTGGTGTGGGCGATCACCTTGTCGGCCGGTGGCAGGCCGTAGTCGGAGAAGTCCTCGGTGGTGTGGGCGTCACTGACGAGGATGGTGTCGTAGCCGCGAGTGAACGCGCCGTGGAGCGTCGCCCGGATGCAGGCGTCGGTCTGTGCGCCGGTGACGACGAGCCGACCCACACCCCTCTCGGCGAGCTCGGACTCCAGGCTGGTGTCCTCGAAGGAGTCGCCGTACATCTTGTGCACGAGCGGCTCGGACTCCAGGCGCTGCAGCTCGCCCACGTACTGCCAGCCGTCGCTGCCCCGGACGAGGTTGTCACTGGCGTGCTGCACCCAGATCACCGGCACCTTCTGGGCGCGGGCTGTGTCGATCAGGGTGTTGATGTTCGCGATCACGCGATCACGATCGAGGGCATTCGCGATCACGTCGTTCTGCACGTCCACCACCAGCAGGGCGGTGTTCGGACGATTCGCCAGGCTGGTCATGCCGTTCTCCTCATCGCCGGGACGCTACCCGATCATCATCCGGCGGCGACGGGCTCGTGGTCGGCCCTCGATCACGGCCCGGGGACGTACGCTGCGCCGTCGTGAACGCCGTCACTCTTCTCCGAGGGCTGTTTCGTCGTGTCAGGCGCATCGCCCGAGCGACTGTTCGACCGGCCGTCCCAACCGTACTCACCGACGCTCACGGCAGCAATCCGCCGCCTCGCGACACCTACGCCAGCCTCTACGAGCAGCACGCGCGATCTACCGGCGACGACGGCGTCGGCGGCGGCGACTACGACGTGATGGGTGAGATCGAGCTCGACGTGCTGCGCGGCGAGGGCCTGCTGCCTTCATCGACCCTGCTCGACTTCGGTTGCGGAAACGGCCGGCTCGCGGTCCATGCGGTGCCATACCTCGACGGTGGCAGCTACATCGGCACCGACATCGCACCGACGTTCCTGCAGGCGGCCCGGCATCGCATCGAGGCCGCTCGAGGGGCGAGCTCGTGCACCGTGCGCTTGCTCCAACAGCACGGCGAGCAGTTCGATGTCGCCGATCGATCGGTAGACATGTTGTGCGCCTTTTCCGTGTTCACCCACATGGAGGCCGAGGACATGTATCGCTACCTCGTGCAGTTCAAGCGGATCATCCGCCCGGGTGGCAAGGTGATCATCTCCTGCCTGCCGCTGCGGCTGCTCGACGCGCAACCGATCTTCCTCGCCGAAGCGGCGCTCGATCCCGTCGCCCGCTGGCAGCGGGTGCGCAACGTGGTCACCTCCGAGGACCTCGTCGAGCGGATCGCCGCTCTGGCCGACTGGCAGGTGGTCAAGTGGCTGCCCGGCGATGAGGGCCAGGCCTCGAGCCACGATGGTCAGGTGCGCGGGCTCGGCCAGTCGATCGTGGTGCTGACCCGCTGAGGATCAGTAGCGTCCACCGGACGCCCGGCGGGGAGGAGCTCGGCGAGCAGGGTTTGGACGCGGCGGTCGATGTCGTCGCGGATCTGCCGCACGGCATCCACTCCTTGACCGGCGGGGTCTGGAAGCGCCCAGTCGAGGTACTGCTTGCCGGGATAGAACGGGCACTCGTCGCCACAGCCCATCGTGATAACGACGTCGGACGCTCGGACGGCGTCGTCGTCGAGCTTCTTCGGGTGGGCACCGTTGGCGTGGAGGTCGATGCCGAGCTCGGCCATCACCTCGACGACGGCGGGGTTGATCGTGTCGGCCGGTGCGGTGCCGGCGGAGCGGACGACGATCCTGTCGCCGGCATGGTGGGCGAGCAGGGCGGCGGCCATCTGCGAGCGGCCGGCGTTGTGGATGCAGACGAACAGCACTTCGGGCCGCGTCTCGGGGGGAGAGTCACTCACGGCCGGCCTCCGATGCGCCTGTGGGATAGATGAACCGGATCAGGCCATAGGCGAGGATCGCGCCGACGAGCTGCATGAGGACGAACATCGGCACCGATGACGGTTTGATGCCGGCGAAGGTGTCCGAGAGCATGCGGGCGATCGTGACGGCGGGGTTGGCGAAGCTGGTCGACGACGTGAACCAGTAAGCGCCGCCGATCCAAACGCCGACGGCGAACGGGACGGCCGCGGCGCGGCCGGTGCGCACGCAGCCGTGGATCACCAGCAGCAGCCCGATCGTGGCGACGACTTCCGACAACCACAGCGCGCCGGAGGATCGGGCATGGGTGGACAACCGGACCGCAGGGAGCGAGAACATCAGGTTGGCGATCACCGTCCCGATGCAGCCGCCGATGGTCTGGGCAACCGCATAGAGCCACGCATCGCGGGTGCTGATCGTGCCGAGGAGGCGGTCGACGAGTGTGACGACCGGATTGAAGTGAGCACCGGACACGGCGCCGAACATCAGGATCAACCCGATCAGTGCGCCGGCCGTCGCCGCCGCGTTCTCCAGGAGCTGGAGGCCGACGTCGGTAGGCGAGAGCCGGCTGGCCATGATGCCCGAGCCGATCACGGCGACGATCAACAGGGCCGTGCCCAGTGCCTCGGCCACCAGCCGTCGGGTCAGGTCGAGACGGAGCTGTCCTGTGCCGGTCTCGGCCTGGACCGCGAGCTCGGCATCGGTCGGATGGAACGGATCGCTCATGCCGCTGCCCGCGGATCGCCGATCAGCAGTTCGATTCGTTCGCGCAGGTCGACGATGGCGGAGTCGAAGGCGGCACGGCCACCACGAGCAACGGGATCGGGCACGGACCAGTGCAGCCACGCGTCGGGTGCGGCGATCTCCTCGTGGGCCTGGTCGCAAACCGTGATCACGAGGTCGGGCAGCGTCCCGACCTCGTCGAGGGTGCGCGGTGTCGATCCGCTGATGTCCAGACCGGCACGCTTGGCCGCGGCGACGGCCCCGGGATGCACCCGGCCGGCAGGATGCGTGCCTGCCGACTCGGCGGGTGTGTCGGCGATGGCACGCCACAGTGCCGCGGCCAGCTGACTGCGAGCCGAGTTCCGCGTGCAGACGAACAACGCTCGGACAGGCACGACACGCCTGCCCGGCGACAAGTCACGGAGGGAGTCGCGCCGCAGGTGCACGTAGCGGCGGCGGCCGTCGCCACAGGAGCGTGACCGGTTGATCATCCCAGCCGACTCGAGGACGTCGAGGTGGTGGGCGAGCAGGTTCGACTCCAGCCCGACCAGTCGCCGCAGTTCGACGGGCGCGCGATCCGACAACACCAGCTCGTCGACGATCGCCAGACGGTAGGGATCTCCGAGCGCCGCGTGACGAGCGGCTCTCAGCTCCAACGTCGGTTCCACGAGCGCCACCATAGAGACTCAGGAAATGTTGAGTCAAATTCGGCGATGAAGGAAGCTTCCGCGACGACGCGGCAGCGACGCCCACGACTACGCCCACGACTACGCCCACGACGACGCTCCGGTGACGGTGGGGGGTTCACGCTCACCCGTACCGGAGAGCACCAGATCGAGGAGGCACCGTCGTGGTCGAACGCAAGAAGGAAGCGGTCCGCGTTGCGATGCGACGGGTGGTCGACGACGGCACAGGTATCGGCACGGCGAGGTCGACGTTCGACCGCCAGCCGACCGACCGGCAGGTGGGTGACGGGCTGCTCGACGACCGGGTCCTCGATCCCCTGAGCACTTTCGATCTCGAAGCCGAGGGGCTCACGATCGACGTCACCAAGGAACACATCGCCAGCATTCTCCAGGATCGTGCAGTCGCCGCGACACAGGTGTATTCGACGCTCGACTTGATCGGCAAGGATCTGGTTGCCTTCTTCCCGAAAGTGCCGGAGATCCTGCCATCCAAGGTCCACGGCCGATTCGTGAACCCCGACGGGAACGCAACCGAAGGGGTATCGGTGCGCGCCATCGAGCCGACGATCGTCGGAACTCCTGATCGGCCGTGGCCCAACCCGGAGGATCTCACCGATCGCCGGGGGGCGTTCGTGCTGTCGCTACCACCGCGGCCGATCGCCGACGGAGGCATGCGCCTCGTCGTTGCCGGCGCGAACCGGATCGTCGAGGTAGCGGTTCGCCGGGCCGATCTGATCACCGGCAACGGCGACCTCGGCGTGCTGACGCTGGACGAAAGGGTCGAACCGCTCCCGCGGAGCGTGCTCGCCCAGCTGGGCGGTGTGGTGATCCCCAGGAGCGACGGCGACGTGCTCGCCAATCCGTCGGAGTACGCGGTGCCCGCACCGGTGGTCACTCTCGGCGAGGGCGACTGTGCGATGGCGTTCCGTTCGAACCTCGGGGTGATCGACAAGTACCGCTTCTCGCTGCTCGTGCGGCTGGTCGCCCCGCAGCTGAGCAATCGTCGCCTCGGTTCACGCATCCGTCACGACGGGAGTCACAGCACGATGTTGTCGGCATCGACCATCGGACTGAGCAAGTACGTGGGTTCGAACCAGCTGATCGACGCGATGGCCGAGCTCGGCAGTTGGGAGATCATCGAACGCGTGCCGATCGAAGCACCGATCGACGTCGACACGTTCCTCGATCTGGTCGAGCGCGACCCGAAGCGGGTACCGAAGGCCGCCAGCCTCGGGCTCGGCTACGTGGTCAAGATGCACCAGGTGTGGATCCCGACCGGGTTGTCGCTCGGCGATCTCGTGTACTCCCTGCCGCTCGCGCCCGGCGAACAGCAGCGCATCGCGGTGTCCGACGAGCGCGAGACGTTGAGCGTTCGCGAGCAGGAATCGATGACGGCCTCGGAGGTGCAGCGGTACAACGAAGTGGCCGACAGCTCGACCAACGCCGTGTTCCGCAGTGCCTTCGACGAATCGGCGGCGGGTGGCAGCAAGATGAAGGTCAACACCGAATCCGGCTCGTTCGGGGGAGGCCTCGGCGTCGGGGCGATCTTCGGGCCGATCGTGGCCGGGCTCGGGATCGGCGGCGGGTACGCCGACTCCACCACCACCGGGTCGACGTCGAGTTGGCAGAACGCGAGCCGTGACTACGTGTCGAACGCCTCTCAGGACTTCCACTCGAGCCTCGCCAGGCAGGCATCGGCGCGTCGTGAGGCGAGCAGATCGAGTGTGCGCCTGGCCACGGCGACCGAACGCCGCGAGGTGGTGACCAAGGTGATCACCAACCACAACCACAACCACGCGCTCACGATGCAGTACTGGCAGGTGCTGCGGCACTTCGGCGTGAGCAGCGTCGTCGACGACATCCAGCTCGTGTGCTTCGTGCCCCTCGAGGTCGTGCAGTTCCTGCCTTCGGGCCAGCCGCGGTTGCTGCCGACCGGCACCTATAGCCGCAACGTGCTGCTCACGCGGTACGCGATGCTGCTGCGCTACCACGACGTGCTCCTGTCACGGATCGGCCGGCGACCGGAGATGCGTCATGGGCTGCGGGTGCTGCAGGCGTTCGCCGGCAACCCGACGATGACCGTCGAGAGCTCCACAGGGAGTGCGCAGGACATCGTGAACGTCACCCTGCGGGGAACGTTCATGCCGTTCGAAGACTTCTTCGTCACCGCTGTGTCGACGAGTGGCGCCCGGATCGGCCCGGTGCGGCTCTCGGGTGCGAGTGCGACCGTGCCCACCACCTACGAGACGAAGGCAGCGCTGCTGCAGGGATTGCGCACGAGGCGATCGAGTTCGTTCGAGACCCGCACCGGGGCTCTCGCGCTCCCCGAGCACATCGCCCGCAGCGACATCGCCCGGGTCGAGTTCAGCCGCTCCTTCTCGCAGTTCTCGTACCGGTTGGCGATGCCATCGGGCCTGTCGTTCACCGACCTGCTCAGCTGGCTCACGAACCAGGCCGCGATGGACGTGACGCTCAGCCCGGCCGATCTCGAACGGGAGATCGGCGGCCCGGTCGTGGTCGACCCGACAGCGACGATCGGCGGCACGATCGACCTGCTCGAGGCCTACAACGGTCCCGGTGGCACCGAGACGATGGGAGCGGTGCTACCAGTGGCCGCCCGGCGGCTCGCTCCGGAGCTCTCGTTCGCCGACGTGTTGCGGATCGAGGCGGTGCTGCAGCACGTGGTGCAGAACACCGTCGAGTTCTCCAAAGAGGTGTGGCAGTCGCTGACTCCCGAAGAGCGGGCCATCATGCTCGAGTCGTTCACGATCGGCGTGCCGACCGGTGGGATCCCCGACGCCAGCGACGAGGTGCCGTTGTTGAACTGTGTCGCCAACACCGTCATCGGCTACTTCGGGAACGCGGCGATCATGCCGTTCTTCATCCCTGCGCCGCTCGCCGGCAAGCTCGGCAAGACTTCGCGCGATGTGCAAGAAGCTCTGCTGCGCTTCCATCGCCAGGCGTACGCGCCGGCGCAGTCGTCGATAACCCTGCCGGCACGAGGCGTGCTCGGCGAGGCGGTGCTCGGCCATTGCGAGTCGAGCGAGAAGATCGACCTGACGAGGTTCTGGAACTGGCAGGACTCTCCGCCCGACGAGGCAACCGACCTGGCATCACTGGCTGGCCTGTTCGGGGGCGGAAACCAGCTCGTGGGTCCGGCCGGGGCGACGGCGCCGAACGCGTTGCAGACCGGGCCGATGGTGACGATCAACCAGGGCCCGGTCGCGCTGAGCCCAGCCGACCTGGCGACGGGGCTGATCGCGTCGATGCCGGCGACCAACCTGCCCCAGGATCTCACCGGCATCACCCAGTTGGGAGCGCAGGCCAAGGTGCAGACCGAGACGACGGCCGAGACGCTGAACAAGACGATCGCCGAGGCGACCGGCCTGGCCAAGAAGGCGATGGACGTACTGCCGGGCACGGTCGGGGCCAAGAAGGGCACCACCCCGGCGGCCGGTTCGGCGACGGGTACGGGGGGCGCCGGAACGGGAGGAACCGGCACCGGTGGTGCTGGAGGTGCTGGTGGCGTGACGCCTCCCCCACTCGACGGCGGAGCGGCTCCCTCGCCATGACATCACGAGCCACGATCAGACCGCATGTGGGCAAACCGCGCACGAACGGACCGCACCTGAGTAGATGGGAGCCCGGCCATGGCGGGTGACACAGCCAGTACCGCAGAGGACCGGGCGATCGATGCCCTCACGAGGATCCTCGACTCTGCCATCTCGCCGGACATGCTCGCCGCACAGCAGATCATCCTGCGCCGGCTCGCACTCGCCGGCGACCTCTTCCCGTCGCGGATTCCACCGCCGGGGAACATCACCCAGATCGGGGGTTACATCAACCTCATCGCCGACGACCCGGTGCTCACCGCCCAGGTCCTCGCCTCGGCGCTCGGCGTGGCCGGCCCCAATCCGTCGCCGGGCTTCGATCCGGTGTTGCCGCCGCTGTACTTCATCGACCGGCCGAACGACAGGCCGGCGTCGGTGGCGATGTCGACGCCGGTCACGATCGCGGTCCGCAGCGACTTCGCCGTCGCCTTCGGCTCGGCGATGTCGTCGCTGCACGACCTGGGGTGCTCCCTGCCGGTGCTCGCCGCTGGTCGCCCGTTGCCGCCGCACACGTTGTCGGCGACGATGCCGAGCGACCTGTTGCCGTTCCTGGGCCGCACGCTAGAACTGCTGCCCATCGCCGCGCTGGTCGTTCCGACGGGAGACTCGCTTGCCGTCGGCCAGTTGGGCGGCGCCGGGCCGACCACCGTGGTGGCTCGCCAGCTAGACGCGGCAGCTCCTTCGGCCGGCACGGTGGTGGCCGCATCGTGGTCGCTGTGGTCGTGCACGAGCGTTCTGTGCACGCAGGTCGCGGTTACCGACCGGTTCGTCGATCTCACCCCGATCCTCAACGCGGCCGGTTGGTACACGGCATCGCCGACACCATCGCCGGTGTCGACGTCGAATCCCGGGTCGTGGGCGCTGTGGAAGAACATCACCGGCCTCGTCGCCGGTTCGACCACCTTCGGCGACGAGCTCGAGATGCTCTACTCGACGGGTGCGATTGCGGCGTCGGAGGTGCGGTCGGCGCTCGACTGGGTTTGGAACGGCTCCAAGTTCGAGCCGGTGAGCTGAGCGGTCATGTCAGCGTGGCGGGTGACGTTCGCATACGACGGCGATCGCGTCCGCGTGATCGGCAAGCAGCGCGTCGACACGGTGCCGCCTCCCGACGACTCCGACGCGATTGCCGACGTCGCAGCCGGCTACTGGGTCGAGGTCCGCGATGCTCGAGGGCAGTCGCTGTATCGCCAGGTGCTCGCCAACCCACTCAACGATCAGCTCGAGGTCTTCTCGGCCGACCCCTCCCAACCGCTGCACCGGATCGGGGCGCCCCAGCCATCGGCTGTGTTCCAGGTGCTGGTTCCCGACGACCAGGAAGGTCACGACATCGTGCTGCACGGCCGAGCGGTGTCGGTGGAGGTGAACGAGCGAGCGTCTCGTCAACTGGTGCGATCGCTACTCCGCGAGCAGGACTTCAACCCTGAGAGCCTGGCATGAGCGCGGCAGATGGCGTGGTCGTCGGGCGCACGAAGCTCGTCGACCACGGGGCCGATGGCGCCCGATGGTGCCTCGTGATCTTGTCCGACGGGTACAAGACAGCGGAGCTGCCCACGTTTCACGCCGATGCTGCATCGTTCGTCGACAAGTTGTTCGCGACGCCGCCGTTCACCGAGATGTGGTGCGCGATCAACGTGTACAGAGTCGACGTGTCGTCGACCGACAGCGGCGCCGACAGCCCGGCAGGGTGCGCCGACGGATCAGTTGGCTCTGGCCTTGCTGCCGCAACGTTCTTCGACTCGACGTTCTGCACCGCTGGAACACGGCGCCTGCTCGCCGGCGACCAGGGCCTCGCGTTGCTCACCGCCCAGGCGCAAGTGCCGGAGGTCGATGCGACGGTGGTGATCATCAACAGCACCGAGTACGGCGGCGCCGGCGGGTCGGTGGCGTTCTTCTCGCGGCATGCCGACGCTTCGGAGATCGGTGTGCACGAGCTCGGCCACTCCGCGTTCTCGCTCGCCGACGAATACGCCGACCTGAACAACGGCTGGACGGCAGGCGAGCCCCCACAGCCGAACCTCACCACCATCACCGACCGGGCGACCACCAAGTGGGCAGACCTCGTGGTCGCGACGACCCCACTGCCGACCCAAGCGAACCCGGACTGCACGACCGAGAACGTCGCTGCCAGCCCGGTGCCGGTCGGGTCGGTTGGCTTGTTCGAGGGCGGCGGAAGGTCGAGATGCGGGGTGTACCGACCCGAGCACCAGTGCCGGATGCGCACGCTCGGCCAACCGTTCTGCCACATCTGCCTACGGGCGATCAGGCGCCGACTAGCTCCGTTCATGCCCGTCGCGACCGGTCCGCGACTCGGGGTGCAGTTCACCGGCACGGTGCCGGCGAGGGTCACCCAACGGTGGTTCACCTACGACTGGCCGGCGTGCTGGAACGTGGTCTGGACCGTCACGACGTCGACCCCGGTCACGCCCGGCCCGGGCCTCGATTGGCAGGTCCGGGTGGAACGTTCGAGCCGAGAACGGATCACCTACTGGATCGACGTCGAGAACCTGACCTCGACGCCGATCGACGTGTCGGCCCGTTACGCCATCGTGGCCGAGTAGACGACCGACGTACGAAGGAGCATCGCCATGCGTGTTGGAGTGCAGTTCACAGGTACGGTCGGCGCCAACGCGACTGGCCGATGGTTCACCCATTCCTGGCCGCCTGATTGGAACGTGGTGTGGACCGTCGTGCCGACCACGCCGGCGCCAGGCGCGCCGCAGATCGAGTGGGACATCGAAGTGCAGCGCGCCTCGGCGACGGCGATCACGTACTGGATCGAGGTGAAGAACTTGACTGCCGCACCCGTCGCCGTCGAGGGACGGTTCGCGTCGTTTCCGTGATCGGCGAAGCGGTGCTCCGGGATGCACTGTGCTGAGATGCGGTGATCCGAGCTGCGGTGCTTGAACCGGCGGGATCGAGCGGCGACCCGACGAGCACGCGGAGCTCGTCCGATGGCTGGATGCCCAGTTCGTCCCACAGCAGCTCGCGGTAGCGGTCGTACTGGCGCCGAGCTTCTGACACGTTGCCCTCGGCGAGGTGTGCCGACACGAGCAGGCGTTGTGCGCTCTCGCGCAACGGCTCGGCCGAAACCGCCATCAGGCCGACATCGACGGCCTCACCGTTTCGGCCGGCACAGCGCAGCTTGTCGCAGAGGGCCTCGAGGGCATGCACGCGGAGCTGACGGAGGCGCTCGCGTTCGCCCTCGATCCACTCCTCGTCCCAATCGGGAAGCAGGTCTCCGAGCATCACGGTCGGGTCGGTGTCGCACTCGTCGAGCTCGGTGTCGGGCCGGATCAGGCTGCGGGCCTGGCTGGTGAGGTGACGCAGATCGACGTCGACGTCGGGCGACAGCGCCAGGTAGCTCCCGTCGATCACCAGACAGCCGCCGAGCACCCGCCGGCCCCGCCAGAGCGCGTTGCGAAGGTTGGCGGAGGCACGTTCTTCGGTTGCATCCATCCAAAGGTGGGTGGCCACGTGTCGACGTGGCTGGGGGCGCTCCTGCACTGCCAGGAACGCCAGCACGCGTTCGACGTTGGCGGGCACGGTGACCCCGACCCGGTCCACCTGCAGTTCGAAGCAGCGCATCACACAGAGTTGCACGGTCGATCCGTTTGCCATGTCTGCCCCATCTGGTCAGCCAGCCCAGACCCATCTTGTAGTTCGCCCGCAGCGAAGTCAAGCGAACACTCAGCGTGACGGCTACGTCGACGACCTCGTCGACTGCGAGGTGACCCAGAAGCCGGTCAGGGCTGACGGCCGGCGTGCGCCAGGAGCTTTGCGAGCGGTGGAGCGTCGTCGTCGACGGGCTGTGCGGGCCCGAACATGCCTGCGGCGCGCAGGTCGTCGGTCACCGCCACCTGGAAGAACGCGTAGGACGCCTCGACGAAGTCAGTGGGTGGATCAAAGGCCTGGCCGGTGGCCTGGGACAGGTCCCACGAATGCACCAGGAGATCGCCGGCGGCCAACTGCAGCGCAATCACCGCGGGCATGGTGCCGAACGGGAGCGTGACCATCTTGTCGAGGTCGTCGGTCGCCTCCAGCGCGGCGGTGAATCCGTCGATGGCACCGTGGAACGAGGCGCGGTGGTCTTCTCCGACGAGGTCGGCATCTGGGTCGCCGCCGATGGCCTCGCCACGGAGCCCGGCGGCAAACATGTGGCCGCCCCCGATCACATGGTTCAGCAGGTCGCGCACCGCCCAGCTGGCGCACGGCGTCGCTTTGTCGAGCTGGTCTTCGCGAGTGCGGTCGACCAGCGGGGTGAGTAGTTGCACTGCGGTGACTGCTTGCGTCTTCGGATCCATGGACCCTCCTTGGCGACACGTCGGAGAGCGCAGACTACACACGGTTCGCGACGCTTCTGTGCGGCCCGGTGCGGTGTTCGCCGCTCGCGCATGACCTTGTGCCCTGGCGCACTGGGTGCTCGTTCGAGATCTTGGACAACGGGGCGATGCGCGCTCCCGAGGAGGTCCGTCATGAACCACGTAACCGTCGCCCGCGACCAGCCCTACCTGGTCGTCGACTCCCCGTATGAGCTGGCTCGATGGCGACCGCTCGTGAACTGGGTGCTGTACATCCCGCACGCCATCATCCTCTACGCGCTCCAGATCCTGGCGCGTGTGGTGTTCTTCGTGTACTGGCTGGTGCTGATCTTCACCGGGAAGCTGCACCCCGGCATGTATGGCGTGATGGCGATGTACGAGCGTTACAGCGCTCGTGCCGGCGGATTCCTGATCGGCTACACCGAGACGTATCCGCCGTTCGACTTCGGCACCGACACGGCCGACAACAACGCCTATCCGTCCATCCGGTTGGTCCTACCGGCCGTACCGGAGTCGGTGCCGCGTTCGGCAGCACTGAACGTGCTCACGGCGATTCCCCACTACATCGTGCTGATGATCTACTTCGTCGGCGCCGCGGCTGTGGCGCTGATCGGCTGGTTCGCGGTGCTGTTCACCGGCGCCTGGCCCGAGGGCATGCGCGACTTCCTGGTTCGGGTAGGCAACTACTACTACCGCGTCTGGACCTTCGTCACGATGGTCGAGAACGACTACCCGAAGTTCGGTTTGCCGTCAGCATGAGCCAGCTTGCTCATCCACGCGAGACCCGATCCCGAGCGGGTCAGGGTGCGATCACCACCAGCGGGGCGGGGATTGACACCAGCCGGTTCACCGGGGGCTGTTGCAGGTAGTCGACCACTGCCACCACGACCACTTCGTACTCGCCGGGCCGGAGCATGTAGCCGTTGGCGGGGATGCAGCTAGCGGTGCCCACGACCAGCCCGACCTCGGTCGACTCGCCCGGCGCCAGCACGGCACCTGCGCCCGGTGCCGGCGAGGACACCGGTTCGGGCCCATCCAAGACCCCAATGGCGTCCGTTCCCCTCGGGCCCGGATCTTCTCGGCTCACATCACTTGCACCATCGACAACATGAGGCAGATTCAGCGTTGCATGCGCCTCAGGCCCGCTACGGCGACGAGGACTTCTATCCGGACCTGTACGACAAGGCGGCCGTACTCACGTGCCGCCTTGCGTGGAATCATCCGCCGCCCGATGGCGACAAGCGCGCGGCGTGGGCGTGCCTGTTGCTAAGCAGGCACTTCTGGGACGGCCGTCGACCGGGAGGGTTGCCAGCGGTGGCGCGCGATCAGGACGGCAGGGCTGGGTGGCCCGGCGCGAGCACGTCGGCTCGGCCGTAGTGACCGACGACGTCGAAGTAGCGTTTGGCGTGCAGCGCCCTGCGAAGGTCGCAGTCTGCGACGATGATCCCCTCTGCGTCATAGAGCGGGCCGGCGATCACGTCGCCGCCGGGCGACACGATGCACGCGCCCCCGCGGCCAAAGACGTCAACGCCGTCGGGCAACGCCACCGGGAAGTCATCCGGGAACGCGTTCGCCGGGATGAACTGTGGCACGCTGACCACGAATGCCCCTGCCTCGATGGCGATGTGTCGCATCGACGCAATCCAGCCGTCGCTGTCGTCAGCGGTCGGTGCTAGCCAGATCTGCGGGCCGCCCTGATAGACGCGCCAGCGCGCTAGTGGCATTCGGTTCTCCCAACAGATGAGGCCCCCTACCCGGGCGCTTCCAGGGAGCTCGACCACACCGAGATCGTCGCCAGCGCCTATCCCGTAGAACACGCGCTCGTGCATCGTGGGCATCAGCTTGCGATGCCTGTGCAGCACCCCCTCGCTGCCGATCACGAGCAGCGTGTTGTACAGCGTGCCGGGCCGGTCATCCTCGCGTTCGTTGATGCCGATGGCGAGATGAACGCCGCGCTCCGCGCACGCCATGGCCAGTCGATCGACCAGCGGCCCGCGGACGTCGATGCTCGACGCCCACATCCGCTCCCACAGCTCGTCACAGCCCTCGGTCCAGGTCGCCGCCTGCGCCGCCCACGCCCCGCTCGGGTACGCAGACACGAAGCACTCCGGGAAGACCACCAGGGTCGCACCACCATCCGCCGCCTCGCCGAGGAGGTCGATGGCCTTGTCGATGGTCGCGTCGGCATCGAGGATCACCGGCGTCGCTTGTACGGCCGCAACACACACCGTCTCGAGTCCAGCCATGCTTCCGATGGTAACCAGCCATCGGCCTCCTTGCCGCCGGCGCCGCATCGCAGGACGAGACTCGTCGGACGAAGACCAGACTGGATCAGATGCCGAGGACGGCTCGAAGGCCTTCGTCGATGTCATCGATCAGTACCGCGGGCAGCCTGCCGGCCTGTTTCCCGAGGAGCGACCGGTCGATCAACTCGAGCCCGAGCGGAACAGCGACCGAGTCTTTCGGCAGCCCGCTTGCCTTGGTGGGAAGCAAAACGTTCCCGGCGATGCCCGCTCGACCGACATTCGAAGTGATTGGCACGACGTGGGTCTGCCAGACGTCCACACTGAGCACATCGTCGGAGGACACCACCACACACGGGCGGCGTTTGTCGAGGTCGATCCAGTACACGCCGCCCCTCGTTACCACGGCGCGGACCGCTCCATCCGCTCTAGCGCTGCCAACGACTCCGCCACTGTTGGAGGTTGGGCGTTCGCAAGCTCGGCGTCAGCCAGCAGCTGCTGGGCGAAACCCAACGCGGAGTGGGTAGCGGCGTGATGCCGGAGCTGATCGGCAACCCAAGTAGAGAACGGGACACCGAGCCCGTCAATGATCGGCACCACGTCCTCCGGCACGCTGATCGTCTTGTTCGGCATGTACGCATCATACATACATACTCGCCCAGACCGGCGGATCGAACAACCGTGCCGCCTGCGCGGCGGTGATCGAGTGGCCGGCGGAGGGCGGTGCTCGATGAGCAGCTAGTCGGTGATGAGCGCAATCCAGTGTTCCATGGCGGCGTCGACGGCGGCTCGGTCTTGAGTCGCGAGCAGGTCGAGGAGCAACCCGCGGGTCACGGCGAGGCCGAGGCGGGCATACTTGGTCGCGGTGTCGGGGGGCACCCCCATTGCTTCGGCGAGTTTGACCGAGGGGCCGATCCATGACTCGACGACGTCGGTGAGGAACTCGTTCATAGCTGGTCGGTTGTGCAGTGCTTGTGCGTAGACCTCGAAGAAGAGGCGTTCGTTCGGCCAGAGCGACGGATCCGAGATGTGTCGCCACCACATGCGCAGCACATCTTGGAGTGACATCGACAAGTCAGGTTCCAGATCCTCGAACGTTGCCAGCTGGCGGCGCTCCACCTCCTTCACGATCGCCGTCCACATGCCGTCCTTCGATCCGAAGTGGTGGCTGAGCATCCGGTGGCTGGTTCCCAGCTCGGTGGCCAGCCGGCGAAGCGAGAGGTCGGCGAGGCCGTGCTCGGCGACGAAGTCGATCGCCGCGTTGAGGAGCTCCTGACGGACGTCGGGCTTGTGCATCAGAAAAGTGTACCACTTGGTTCACGTTGGTGTACCATCTGGTACATGATCAGGCCTGTCACCGTTTCCATCGACGTATCCCATGCTGTCGAGGAGGTCTTCGACTTCCTCGACGTCATGGCCAACCATGAATCCTTCAACGACCACCTCATGCGCGACTGGGAGCTGTCGGGACCCGCGCGAGGCGTGGGGTCCAAGGCGCGTGTGCGCACCAGTGCCCTCGGCATGAGCGACACTGTCGACATCGAGGTCATCGACTCGGATGCTCCGACCAGGATCGTCGAGGTGAACATCGCGGCCAAGGCCAGACGCACGGGTCAGGGCACGTACACCTTGACCCCGCTTCCGGGAGGAGGCACCCACATCACCTTCGAGTACCGGTGGATCATTGCGCCGGCGCTCGATCGACTCACCAAACCAATGGCCCGCGCCTACATCAAACGCAACAACACCACGGCCATGCACCGCCTCGCCGAGCAACTCGACAGGGCTGATACGTAACCGACTGGCGGCGGGTGAGTTTGTCCGATCGCGTCACCCTGCGAGCTCGTGCCGCTCATCCTGTCGGCGGACGCCGATTCGCCGTCGAGCGGATCCGCCCACGGGCACCCGAGCGCATACTGGGCCCATGCGACGTCGGCCCACACGCAAGCGCGTCACCCTCGAGGCCGGCGTGGTGGGCTGCGCTCTTCTCGTTGCTGGGTGCGCGAGCGTCGACGATTCGGCGCCCTCCGCATCGTCGAGGCCGATCTCAACGGCAAACACGGATGTCACCACGGCTTCGGCGGCCGCATCGAACGCGACCGATCCGATCGAGCTCCCGACCACCAGCACGTTCGAGCCCTCGACGACGGCACCGGTTGCCGAGCAGCGCCTCGACCCGCAACTCGAACAACGGCTTCAGGCGATACTCGACGCCGCCATGCCGAGCATGCTCACACCTGAGGCCACCCTCCAGGCCGCGGTGCTCGTGGGATCGACCGACACCTCATGGAGCGGAGCAGCCGGACGCGACGACGATGCAAACCGGCCGTTTCGGATGGCAAGTGTCGGCAAGACCTTCACCGCGGCAACGACGCTCCGATTGGTCGAGAGCGGAGCGTTCGCGATCGACGACACGATCGACGGACTGCTGTCGGCGGAAACGCTCGCGTTGCTGAGCGGGGACGGGTACCGCGTGTCGGAGATCACCGTCGAGCAACTGCTGGTGCACACGGCCGGGTTGTTCGACTACGCGTTCGGTGAGGGCTCGCCGATGCTGCAACGGTACGTCCTGCTCGGCGAGATCATCGAGCGCACCACCGGCAAGCCCTATGCAGCGGCGATGCGTGAGTTGCTCGGCTACGACCGGCTCGGTCTCGAACAGGTGTGGCTCGAGCACGGCGAAAATGCGCCACCTGGTGCGCCGACGATCTCCCGCTCGTTCTTCACCACGACCGAGCTGACTGATCTCGACTTCTCCATCGACGCGTTCGGGGGAGGCGGACTCGCTGGAACGGGCCCTGACATTGCCCGGTTCTTCGAGGCCTTGCTTGGAGGCGAGGTGTTCGATGACCCGAGCACGCTCGATCTGATGTTGCGGATACCCGCGACGAACATGGGACTCGAAGAGTTCGGCATCCCGTTCGGTGATGGCGCCAGTGGTCTCTATCGCATCGAGATCGCCGGCAACACGTGCTGGAACCACCGCGGATTCCTTGGCACGATCGCCCTCGCCTGCCCCGCCGCCGACCTCACCGTCGTTGTCACGACCAACACCGCGACCACCGAACCGCTGGCGATCGCCAGCGACCTCGTGATCGCGATGAGCCAGCAGCGTGCTCAGCTACGAACCGTCCCAGCTGCCCGACGAACTGGTCCGGACGGAGGAGCTCAGGCTGCAGGCGCTGCGGTCAACCGCCGCCGTGGCCGCAGGACGCCTACGTAGCCGATCACCGCGCACACGGCCATGCACGACGTCTGCGCGTTGAACAACACTCGGGCGGTGGTCAGCTCCAGGAGCGCGCCCGACCCGATCGAGCCGATGCCCGATCCGAGCGCGGCGACCGCTCCGGACAACCCGGCGAGTCGGCCGAGCGCGTCGCGTGGTGCGAGCTGTTGGAGCGTTGCGGTTGTGCCGACCTGCGAGGTGATGTTGGGGAAGCCGGTCAGCCCGAACAGCAAGACGTAGATCCACAGCGTCGTGGTGAACGTCGGCGCGTTCACGAAGCCGAGACCTATCACGAAGAACAGCGCGTAGCCGACCACCATCACCAGGGGCGCGTCCCAACGACCGGCGAACCGGGCGATGATCAGCCCGCTCACGATGCCGCCGAACGCTGCGCTGCCCCGGATCACCCCCACCTCGGTGCCGCCCCCGCCGAGGTAGTCGGCGACGAACGCGATGAACACCACGTTGAACGCCCCGAACGCCACGTGGACGACCGCCTGCACCGCGAGCATCGCACTCAGTTGCGGTGAGGCGCGGACGACACGGAGCCCGGCGCGCACCGACGCATCGGTCTGCTCGTCGTCACCGTCGTGGCGTGCCGATCGCTGCGCCGCCGCACTGCGGATCAGCCAAGCGCTCAAGCCGCCGATCACGAACGTCGCCGCGTCGGCCACGACCACGGCGGTGAGTCCGCCGGTCGCGACGGCGATGCCGCCCAAGGGCGCTCCCACGAGCCGCGCCAGCGAGCCGCCGGTC
>VFMC01000301.1 GCA_006515795.1 Acidimicrobiaceae bacterium
GTCGGGCAGCGGACGTTCATCGGACGACAGCGCAGCCACGCCCGGAGCAGCGGGCGTCGGCTCACTCACGACGCCGGCGACCGCGATCGCAACCACAGGTAGCGGCGACTCTGGAACGGTCACGACCACGGCAGGCGCCGCGGCCACGGGCGCCGCCCACTGGGGAGCACTCGTCGCGGCGACGATCGGGACGATTGCCACCTTCTTCTCGACGGCGAGCTCGACGCCTTTGGCCGGAGGGACAGCCTGGCCGGTCTGGACGGTCTGGACGGTCTGGGCGGCGTGGGCGGCCTGGGCCACGATCACCGAGGCCGCGCGTCGGGCCGCAACCACGGCCGCTGCTGAAGCTGCCCGGGCCTGTTCGAGCTCGGCATCGAGCTCGGCGCGACGTTGCTCGACCAGCGGCTCGAGCTTGGCGCGCAACTCATCGAACGGCGGCGCTGCCGCCGCCGCGGACTCCTCGCGCAGCAGGGCGCGGAGCTCGAGCGTCAGCAGCCCGATGGCTGCCCGTGGCGGCAACGCGGCCTTGCCATTCGGCAGCAGATCATTGGACATCGTGCACCTGCCCCGTCTCGGCGCTGCGGGGCTGTCGGCGTTGCCCGGACAGCCGCGCCCGTTGCCGCGCCTCGGAAAGGATCCCGGCGACCTCGGCCTGTCCGGCTTCGCGGACGGCACTGATCGCGGCCTGGTACTGCTGCTCGATCTCGGCGACGCGAGCTTGCGTCGCGACCACCTCGGCATGCATCGCGATGCGGACCTCGGCGTCACGTTGCTTGGCTGCGGCGATTCGTGCCCTGGCCGCATCGATGGCTGCCACCAGCCGTGCCTGCTCGACGGCGACCTCGTCCTCAACAACTCTCGGCCACGACCCGACATCAGCGGGCAGCCACTCGGCATCCATCGGCTGTCCGAGGCTGCCGGGCGTGTTCGCCGGATCCCAGTGGGATCCGTTGACGGGCGCTCCGTTCAATCCGTTCATCGAGCTGCCCATCGCCCCATCGCCGTGCGCCGCACGAGCCCCGGCATCAGCGGCCAACATGTCGTACTTGCATCGCGAAGGAGGGCACCGAGCGCCCTGACAGGAAGTAGCGAAGATCGTCACTCGGATCCCGCTCCTCGTCCGGCACCACCGCCGAGGTTCGCTCGAGCCGCGCGTCGCTGTGACCACCCGTAGGTGGGACCCGTTGAAGGCATGGACGCCGGCCGGGATCGAGCGACTTGGCCAGCATGTCGAGCCGTGTCTGCACGCTCTCGGCAGCGCCTCGCTCGGCGATCGCCAGCACCTGCGGTGGCCCCACCGGTGGCGCGAACGACCAAGTCGGTGTTGACTTCCCGACCTGATCACGTGCGTCTACAAGTATCTCGTCGGCTTGAATGCGGGCAACATGGGCCCTCACCGCGGCGCGGGCGCGAGCGAGGTCGATCACGTCGGCGCCCTCCTGCCGCTCGGCATCCCACCAGTCGTCGAGCAACGTGCCGAGCGCAAGTTGCAGCGCGGCCCCGTCGTGCTCGGCGGGCTCGAGGGCGTCGTCGATCACACCGGCAAGCGAGTCGGCCTCGGCCGTGGTACGAACGACCGCCATCGCCAGCGACGTCACCTCGGGTCGAGCTGATGCGCTGCCGCACGCACCGAGGTCACCGGAACCCTTGGCGTTCACCAGGCGGGCCTCGTCGATGCACGGGGCAATGACGTCGCCGAGCAGCACCTCGATTCGGGCCGCCTCGACGATGGACGTCGCTTCGTCGTCCGCCGCCCGACCGATGCGAGCCACCTCGGCGTCGACGTCGGCGCGCCGCTTCAGAATCGATCGTTGGGCATCGAACAGTTGCCGAGTCAACCGGCCGTGGGTTGCCGCGATCTGGGCAAGTTGGCCCGACCTGCGGTCGAGCAGCGAACAGGCCTGTCGGAACGAATCGAGAAACCGGGCATGCTCCTGCTTAAGGAACTCGAGAAAGGCCTCGCGGTCATCCGAATTGGCAGACCGCGGCACGTCGCCGTTGTTCGGCCGCGTGATCGTCTCCATGGCCTGCGATGGTAGGAGCGCCCCGTGAACTCAACATGAACACGGGGTTGACTCCCGCCGCTGATCCGATGAACTCGTCCAGTCCGCTCGATGCAGTGCCACGGCTACGGGTGTCACCCGTCCGCCGATGTCGCCGATGTCGCCGCTGTAGCCGATGGTGACCCAGGACGGTTCAGACCTCGTCGGTGTTGGCGAAGCGTTCGTAGGGTTCGTCGAGCAGGGGACTCGACAGCAGGAAGTCGGCCGTCGAACGGTTGCAGGCAATAGGTGTGTTGTAGACGACGGCGATGCGCAGCAGTGCCTTGACGTCGACATCGTGGGGCTGAGGCTCGAGCGGGTCCCAGAAGAAGATGATCAGGTCGAGCCGGCCTTCGGCGACGGCGGCGCCGATCTGCTGGTCGCCACCGAACGGCCCACTGAGGTACTTGGCGACTCGAAGCCCGAGGCGTTCCTCGACGAGACCGCCGGTCGTACCGGTGGCTGACAGATCGTGCCGGCGAAGGGTCTCGACGTTGTAAGCGGTCCAGTCGAGCAGATCGGCCTTGCGATTGTCGTGGGCGATCATCGCGATCCGCTTGCGCGCTGGCATGGCCGGGGGTGGCGTGTGCACGTGGTCAGGGTACGTCCCCGCCGCACGGGCGCTGGTTTCGCCACGATGAACATCACGCTGAGAAACGCCGGTCGCCCGAGGGTTTCGGGCCACCCTGGGTGCGCGGAGTCCCTCGGCCGTCCCCGAGCGACTCGGATGACCGCCGGCGACTCGGACGACCGCCTGCGACTCGGGTGGTGGGGCGTTCAGCTCACCTTGGCTCGTTCGACCGCTGCGGTGAGCAGGTGGAAGACCGAGTCCGGGGTACCGACGCCGTCGATCACCACGAGACGCCCGTCGTTGCCGTAGAACTCGATCAGTGGGGAGGTCTGCTCCTCGTAGAGGTCGAGGCGGCGGTTGATCGCGTCGGGTGTGTCGTCGTCGCGCTGCAACACGTCGCCACCGCAAACGTCGCAGATCGCCATCGACCGGTCGTCCTCGATGGCCACGTAGTTCGTGCCGCAGTCGCGACACACCCGCCGCTTGGCGCACGGTGCGTGGAAACCCGTCGAGGATGTAGCCGCGGGTGCGGGCGTCGTCGCGTCTGAGTCGCTCCTCGACGATTCCGACCATGATGTCGTCGCCGACGAGACCACCGGCATCCATCACCTGCTTGGCCATTGCGCCGACCTCGGTCAGCTCCCGCACCGCGGCTCGCAACATGTCGCCGGTGGAGATGTGCGGTACGACGAAGTGGCGCGACAGACGAACACATTGGGTTCCCTTGCCCGCGCCTTGGCGACCGAGCAGGATGAGCCGCGCGCCCGGGATCATGCCGCCCTCAGATTCGCCCGCCGAACCGCAGGGCGACGATCACTTCAGGAATCCCTCGTAGTTCCGGAGCATGAGCTGACTGTCGATCTGGCGCATCAACTCGAGCGCCACGCCGACCGCGATCAACACCGTCGTGCCGGCGAAGGGGAAGCTGCGAACGTCGCCGGCCCACAGCAACAGGTACGGCAGGATCGCGATGACGGCCACGAACACGGCGCCGGGGAGCGTGATCCTGTTGACCGCCTTGGCCAGGTACCGCTCGGTCTGGGGGCCTGGGCGGATGCCGGGGATGAATCCACCCTGGCGGCGGAGCTGATCAGCTTGGCGGATCGGGTCGAAGGCGATCGAGTTGTAGAAGTAGGCGAAGGCGATGATCATCAAGGCGAAGATCGAGATGTACACGATGTTCTGGCTGTTCACGATGTAGGTGTTGATCTGCCGCTGCACCCATGCCCTCCAGCCGGTGCCGTCGTTGCCGCCGAGCAGGTTGCTGAGCAGCACGGGCAGCAACAGCACCGAGCTGGCGAAGATGATCGGCACGATGCCGCTCTGGTTCACCTTGAGCGGGATGTAGGTGTTCTGCCCGCCGTACATGCGCCGCCCGACGACTCGCTTGGCGAACTGCACAGGGATGCGGCGCTGCGCCAGCTCGACGCGCACGACGGCGATCACGATGCCGATGCTCAACGCGACCAGCAACCCGAACACGAACCACTTCCGGCTCTGCAGGATCGAGTAGTAGTTGAACGGCAGGTCGCTCACCACGGAAGCGAAGATGATCATGCTCATGCCGTTGCCGATGCCGCGCTGGCTGATGAGCTCGCCCAACCACATGATCAGCGCGGTGCCGGCGACGAGGCTGAGGATGACGAGGTAGCCGCGCGGCCACATGCCATCGGGCAGCAGCTTCACGTTGGGCACCGACTGCGCCGCACCGAAGAACGCACTGCCTCGCCCCTGGCCGAAGATGAAGGTGAGGCCCGTGCCCTGCAGCAGGGCGATGCCGATGCCGAGGTAGCGCGTGTACTGCGTGATCTTGCGCTGCCCCGCGGCGCCTTCCTGCTGGAGCTTCTCGAGCTTGGGGATCACCACGCCGAGGACCTGCATGATGATGCTGGCCGTGATGTACGGCATGATGCCGAGGGCGAAGATCGAGAAGCTGCCGAAAGCGCCACCCGAGAACAGGTTGAGGTGGAGCACAGCATCGGGGTCGATGCCAGGCACCCGAATGGCCACGCCAAGCCGGTACAGGGCGACGACACCGAACGTGAACAGGATCTTGTTGCGGAGATCGGGCACCTTGAAGACGTTCTTCAGGTTCGACAGCACAACGGACTCCTCGGAAACTCAGCGCGGCCACTCATTGGCAGGCGGATGAACGGGGTGATGCTATGGCCTGCGTGGTGCCGCGAGGCAACGCGTCGGCTCACATCGATCAACGGTTGGTGAACTGGTTGCCCTTGACCGGCGGCCGGCCTGACTTGTAGGGGAGCGGCAGCAGGGTGACGGACCCACCCGCAGCGACGATCGCGGCCTCGGCCGACTTCGACACGGCGTGGGCAGTGACGCTGACGGCCGTGCCGATCTCGCCACGGCCGAGCACCTTCACGAAGGTGCCCGAACGCACGAGCCCGCCGGCGACCAGCACCTCGGGGCTGACCGACGACTCGCCGAGCGCGGCGATCTGGTCGAGGTTGACCGGCGAGTACTCGATGCGGAACGGGTTGTTGAAGCCCTTGAGCTTGGGCACGCGTTGCTTGAGCGGCATCTGGCCACCTTCGAAGCCACGCGCGACCTTGCCACGGCCGCGCGACTGCTGGCCCTTGGTACCCGCGCCAGCGGTCTTGCCGCCCTTGCCTCCGATGCCACGCCCGACGCGTTTGCGCGCCTTGGTGGATCCAGGCGATGGGGACAGTTCGTCGACACGCATGTCAGCCCTCCGTTCCGTTCTCGGTGACCTCGATCAGGTGCGGCACCCGCGCCAGCATGCCGCGGATCTCCGGGCGGTCGGGAAGCGTGTTGCTGTTGCCGATTCGGCCCAGGCCGAGCGCGCGCAACGTGCCATGTGCCTTCGGCTTGT
>VFMC01000710.1 GCA_006515795.1 Acidimicrobiaceae bacterium
TGAATCGACACGGTGCTGGCGTCGATCCAGCCGATGCGCGCGAGATAGGTGTTGCGCGGATCGCCCTCGGTCTTGATCCACTGCGTCGCGCCGCCCTCGGCGCTGACCACGCCGACCCGCACCGCCGAGTTGGCGGTGCCGGCCTTGGGATAGGGAATCTTCGTGATCACCGGGTACAGCGAGTCGGTGTTGTTGATCAGCGAGAAGATGCCGACCCCGGTGGTATCGAACTGCCAATAGACCAGCGAACGGCCATCGGGACTCCAGCGAAAGCCGTCGCGCACGCCGAATTCCTCTTCGTAGACCCAGTCGGCCGTGCCGTTGATGGTGGTCTCGGAGCCGTCGGCGGTGAGCGGCGTGATGCGGCCGTCGTCGAGGCGCTCGACGTAGATGTTGTTGCCGCGCAGGTAACCGACGCGGGTGGCATCGGGCGAGAACTTCGCGAACATCAACGACGAGGTCGGGGCGCCGGCGCCCAATTGCTTCAGCTCACCGCTCTTGAGGTGCAACACCCAGTAGTCACCGCGGGTGTTCTGGCGCCAGACCTTTTGTGAGTTGGTGAACACCAGCAGCCGCGAGCCATCGTCCGACCACACGTAGTCGTCGATCGATAACGCCCCCTTGGCGCCGGGCGCCGCGAGCCGCGAACCGGCGATCAACACGCTGCGGACGCCGGTGACGGCGTCGTAGCGGATGATGTCCCAGCCGCCGTCGCTCCCGGGCGCGCGTTCGACGCTGGTGTAGGCGGTGCCGTCCTCGAGCCAGCGCGCCGGGGTGCGCGGCCGCTCGTCCTGCTGTGCCGACACGAACGCGCCGCCCAGGAGCAGCAGCGTCAGGAGTGCGGGAGCCAACTGCTGTCTGGACGGCGTGGTCATCGGTACATCCTGGCGCGAAGTTCAGCGTCGATTGCCGACAGGAACTCTTCGGTCGTGAGATAGGGGTGGTCCGGCCGGATCAGGATGGCCAGGTCCTTGGTCATGCGGCCCGACTCGACGACGTCGACGCACACCTTCTCGAGCGCCTCGGCGAAGGCCACCACCTCGGGCGTGCCGTCGAACCGGCCGCGGTACTGCAGGCCGCGGGTCCAGGCATAGATCGAGGCAATGGGATTGGTCGAGGTCGGCTTGCCCTGCTGGTGCATGCGGTAGTGCCGCGTCACCGTGCCGTGCGCGGCCTCGGCCTCCACCGCCTTGCCGTCGGGCGACATCAG
>VFMC01000302.1 GCA_006515795.1 Acidimicrobiaceae bacterium
CGTCGTTCAAGACGATGGTGCTCGCGGTCGACGAGAAGCTGAGCCAGCGACCGTTCGGGCTGACATCGGCGATGTGGGCGTCGCCGTCCAGTGGTTGACCCGTTGCTGAGGTGATGTCGAACCGAGTCGTCGTGTCGGTCTGGCGGTCGTGGACGAACAGGTCCGTGCGGCCATTCGTGTCGCCAGCCGTCAGGTTCGATGCCGCGGAGGAGAACCACACGTAGCGCCCGTCGGGGGAGATGTTGGGAGCCGACGACGAGCCGTTGGCCTTGACATCGCCGATGCCGACCGTGATCCGTTCCGTGGTGTGGTTGACCGGGCTGGGGTCTGAGATGTCGCGAACGTAGATGTCGTAGGTCTGCCACGTGTCACCGGGTACAGGGTTCGTTTCGGGTGCCAGGTTGCGGTTGGTCGATTCGAACGCCACGACGGTGCCGGAGCTGTCGATCGCCGGCGCGCGGCTGTCGTTGTTGAGCCCCGTGGTGGTGTACTGCGGCTGCGAGCCATCGGAGCGTACGGAGATCCGTTCGGTGGTACCGGCGATCCGGTTGCGGAGGAACACGTCTCGCCCGGCGAGCGTGTCGCCGATGACGAGGTCGTTCGAGATCGAACTGAAGGCGACATGGCTGGCGCTCGGGGTCATGCTGGCCCAGAACGAATCGAGCTCGCCGCCCAGCTCGTTCGAGTTGACCGACACCAGCTCCAAGGTGTCGTCTGCAGTAGCCGAGGTGCCCTGTGTATCGAGGAGCACGAGATCGTCGCGGTAGTCGCCGAACAGGTCCAGGTCGACGCCCGGCGTCTGCAACTGCGGGTCGTTCACCACCGGGAACACGTTGGTCGACCGAGTGCGGAAAAGCAGGTAGCGACCATCCGGGGTGACGACAGGATCGATTCCGCCGACGTCGGCCGGCACCTGCAGCCCCGGCCCGACCAGCCCGATGGAGCTGGCGAAGACGCACTTGCCGTTGGGGCCGGCCCCGACGAGCTCGTCGATCTCTGCGGCGGTCAGTGCCCGGCGGATCACCGCAGGTTCGTCGATGATCCCGTTGAAGTGGAACGGATCGCCCGTTCCGGCCTTGCTGCCCAAGCGGAAGGGAGTCGATGGCGCGGGATTGAGGATGCCGCCCTGCGACGGTGCGGTGGCAACCGGGAAGCCGTCGAAGTAGACCGTCGACTGGCTGCCATCCCATGTGGCGGCGACGTGATGGAAGTTGCCGTCGTAGATCTGCGGCACCGACGCGCGCAGTTCCTCGGGTCGGCGCAACGACGTGTCGTCGGTCATCCACACCAGGTTTGCGTAGGGATCGAGCATCAATGCGAACGTCCGCGCGGAGTCATCCTGACTCGGGAAATCCCACCGCGACGCCAACGTCTGGGTCATGCCGGTGAATCCGGCGTCGAACGGCTTGACCCACATCTCGACCGTGGGTCCTGTGCTCACCGCGGCCAGGCCGGTTGCGGACAGGTTGTTCGTTCCGTCCAGCTCGAAGCCTCGTCCGAACAGCGCCTGTCCGAACCCGACGGTGCCGGTCAGGTCGGGGCCGATCGCGGCGATCAGGTTGTCCTGGCCAGGCCACCAGCCGATCACGTCGCTCGGGTCGATGACACAGCCGGGAACCGTCACCGTGATCGGGTCGGCCGACACGCGATCTTCGGTTGATGCAGTAACGGTGGCGAGGACGGCCGCGAGCGACAGCAGGGGCAACCAACGGGCTGGACCGCCCGGGTGCCGCCCCGCTCGCGAGATGTTCCACCCGTGCGCCATCGAATCGACGGTAGGCGCGCCGTACCCGGGTGGCAATGGAACGCGGCCGGAGTTCATCGCCGCGCCACCGGCAATTCGCGTGGACGCGCGAGCACTGCTGTTCGATCGTTCTTGGAAGACCCTCAGAGTTCACGGAACGGCCATCTGCCGCCGGTTGTCGTCTTCGCAGGTGCATGGTTTCGTCTGGGTGATGTCACGTCGACCCTGGATAGTGCTCGCTGCCGCGATGCTTTTTGCCACGTGGGCCGACGCGGTCACCGACGACGCCGCCGGCTCGAGCGCCCCCACCGGGGCCGTCGCCGGCGACGCACCATCTCGCCCGGATCCCACCAGCGCCGTCCTCTCCCCGGTCGGTGCGGTAGCGGTGTCGGGTGGGCTCCTCAGCGGTTCGGCCTTCCCCCCGGGACCGACACCGCTGGGGACTGATCTCCCGGCAGTCCCTCTTGCCGACGCACCCGCTGCTGGCGCACCCGCTGCTGCCGCAGCCACTGCTGGCGAACCGTTGCCCCTGGTCGTCGTCGGCGGCGGTCGAGCTGAGACGATCACCACGGCGGGCGATTCCAGCTCGGCCGGCGAAACGGTTACGTCGACGAGGCCGTCGGGCGCCATCGTGGTCCAGTCCCGACCGAACCGGCGACGAAGCCGTCGACCACGAAGCCGTCGACCACCAAGCCGTCGACCACCAAGCCGTCGCCGAAGCCGTCGACCACCAAGCCGTCGACCACCACAACCACGTCGTCCACGGCACCGGTGGCCCCCACGACGACACCTCGTCCGGCGCCTGCTACGACGGTTCCGGTGGGGGGTTCGTTCCCGTACGCGGTTCCGCCTGCGGTGGCGGGTTCGTCGTCGTCGGGGTTGCTGCCGGCGTCGACGACGATTCAGCGCCCATCGAACGACGGCACGGGGAACTTCCGGGTGATCTGCCGGTACTCGCACATGAACTACGACGATTCGATCGTCTATCCTGGTCAGGCCGGTCGCGCCCATCTACACACCTATTTCGGCAACACCGCCTCGGATGCTGCGTCGAGCCCGGCGTCGCTGCTCGCGTCGGGGAACTCCACCTGTGGTGGGATCGCGAACCGGTCGAGCTATTGGGTGCCGTCGGTGATCAACGCGTCGAACCAGGCGGTCGTGCCGATCTGGAACATGGTCTACTACAAGAGTGGCTACCAGGGCGTCGCCCCGTCGCAGATCTCGTCCACGCTGCCCAACGGGCTGAAGATCATCGCCGGTTCGGCCTTGGCTACCAGCGCTCAGACGGCCCCGGCCCGATGGGCGTGCGCCGACAGTGGGGGCGCCTACACCCCGGAGCAGTACTCGATCCCGGCGTGCCAGCCCGGTGACACCTTGAAGATGCACATCCAGTTCCCGCAATGCTGGGATGGCATCAACTTGGACTCGGCCGATCACAAGAGCCACATGGCCTACGGCACCGGAGGGGTCGGCTGCCCGTCCAGCCACCGCGTCGCTCTCCCGGCGATCAGCTACAACATCGACTTCCCGGTCGGTGCCGCCGGAACAACCGGCTGGAAGCTGGCCAGCGACACCTACCTCAACGGTCCGGGCAGCACGAGCCCAGGCGGCTACTCGCTGCACGCCGACATCATCATCGCCTGGGACCCTGCCGTCAGCTCACAATGGCTCAACAACTGCACCCGCAGCAACGCCGACTGCCACGTCGGCGTCATCAGCGACACACAACAAATCGGCTGACGTCACCTCAGCGTGTGGCGATGCCGTCGAGCACCACGGGGACACCATCGAGCAACGTGTGTCGCACACGGCCTCGCAGCGTCCGCCCCGCGAAGGGGGTGTTGCGGCTCTTGCTGGCCAGTCGTTCCGGATGCACCGTCCATGCAGCGGTCGGGTCGAAGATGGTGAGATTGGCAGGGGCACCCTCGGCGATCCGACAGCCGTGACGATCGGCGATACCGGCGATGGCCGCCGGCTTCCAGCTGAGGGCGGCGACCAAGTCGGCAAGCGGCATGTCCAGCTCGGTTATCGCGAGTGCGAGCGCGGTCTCCAGGCCGAGCATCCCGGGCGGCGCTTGATCTAGCGCTGCCTCCTTGGACTCCGGCGGGTGGGGCGCGTGGTCGGTGGCGATCGCATCGATGGTGCCGTCGATCAACCCACGCTTGATCGCTGCTACGTCGTTCGCAGTGCGCAAGGGTGGATTCACCTTGAACACCGCGTCGAAGCTGCGCAAGGACTCATCGGTGAGGGCGAAGTGATGCGGTGCCGCCTCTGCCGTAACGCGGAGCCCGTCGGCCTTGGCGGCGCGGACCAGATCGACACTGCGCGTCGTGGAGAGGTGGAGGAGGTGCACTGGCGATCCGGTGAGGCGAGACAGCTCGATGTCGCGGTGCACCATCAGCTCTTCGGCCAGCGCCGGCCAACCAGGTAGCCCGAGATGGCTGCAGCACGAGCCCTCGTGCATCACAGCGCCCTTGGTGAGGCTGGCCACCTCACAGTGCTGCGCGAGCACGACGCCGAGCGGGCCGGCGTACTCGAGGGCGCGGCGCATCAACGCTGGATCCTGCACGCCGTTGCCATCGTCGGTGAACATCGTCACCCCTGCCGCTGCGAGCTCACCGAGTGGCGCCAGCTGCTCGCCGGCGCGTCCCACCGTGATGCACCCGGCGGGAAACACGTCGCAGAGGCCGGCCCGTCGCGCCTGGTTGCGGACGAACTCGATGGTCGCGAGCGTGTCGTGCGGGGGATCGGTGTTGGGCATCGCGACGATGGCTGTGAACCCGCCCAGCGCCGCGGCGCGGCTGCCCGTCTCGATGGTCTCTGCTTCTTCGCGGCCAGGCTCGCGGAGATGCACGTGCAAATCGACGAAGCCGGGTGTGACGTGGCATCCGGAAGCGTCGATCACGGTGAAGCCGTCCGTCCTGGTCGAGCACGGTGCCGTTGCTGATGAGGTATCGCGGGCTCATTGGTGGGCTCTCGGTTCCTGCTTGTTCGTGGCACCCTCGAGCTGGTCGCGGGCGGGGTCGGGTGAGCTGCCGAGCAGCTCGAATAGCACGGCCATGCGCACCGCAACCCCGTTGGCGACCTGGTTGAGGATGGTCGAGCCGGGAAGCTCGGACGGGTCGACAGAGATCTCGACGCCGCGGTTCATCGGTCCCGGGTGCATCACCAGGGCATGTTGTTGCAGGCGCTTGGCCCGCTGCGGAGTGAGGCCGTACATGGCCGAGTATTCGCGCAGCGATGGCACGAGCGCATCGACCATGCGTTCCCGCTGCATCCGCAACAGGTAGAGCACGTCGACGGTGCTGATGATGTCATCGATGCGGTGACACACCGAGACGGGCCATCCGCTCACCCCGGGCGGGAGCAGTGTCGGTGGCGCCACCAGGGTGACGTGCGCGCCGAGTGCGTTGAACGCCTGCACGTTGCTGCGGGCGACGCGGCTGTGGGTGATGTCTCCGACGATGCCGATCTGTAGCCCGTCGAAGCTCTGCGGGCGGGCCAGGTTGGTGCGTATCGTGTAGCAGTCGAGCAGCGCCTGGGTGGGGTGCTGATGCCATCCGTCGCCGGCGTTGACGATGCTGGCGGTGGTCCACTTCGTGATCTGTTGCGGTGCACCGCTCGAGCTGTGACGAACCACGAACGCGTCGACACCCATGGCGGTGATGGTCTCGATCGTGTCCCGAAGGCTCTCGCCCTTGTTGACGCTGCTCGAGGACACCGCGAAGTTCATCACGTCGGCGCTCAGCCGGCGGGCTGCCGTGTCGAAGCTGGTGCGGGTTCGGGTGGAGTCTTCGAAGAACAGGTTGACCACTGTCTTGCCGCGCAGCGCCGGCACCTTCGGCATCGGCCGTTGGTTGATCTCGACCATGTGGTCGGTGAGATCCAGGAGGTGCACGATCTGCGCGGCCGACAGATCGCCGATGTCGATGAGGTGCTTCACGACAGCGTCACGCCCTCGCTGGTGACCCGGACGTCCTCGCGGCGCGACGTGGGCAGGTTCTTGCCCACGTAGTCGGGTCGGATCGGCAGCTCCCGATGTCCGCGATCGACGATCACGGCGAGCTGCACCGATCGCGGCCGGCCGTGGTCGCCGATCGCGTCGAGCGCGGCACGCACTGTTCGACCGGTGAAGAGCACGTCGTCGACGAGCACCACGTCGTACCCATCGACCGTATCGGGCAGGTCGGTCACCGCGCCGGGGACGATCGGTCGCAGCCCGACGTCGTCGCGGTACATGCTGACGTCGAGCGAGCCGACGGCGACGGTGGTGGCGGGCTCGATGCGCGCCATAGCCGCGGCGAGGTGGCGGGCGATCCACACGCCGCCACGTTGGAGGCCGACGATCATCACGTGCTCGGTGCCGTGGTTGCGCTCGACGATCTCGTGTCCGATGCGGGTGATCGCCCGCCTGACGTCGTCTGCCGACATCACCTCTCGCGTGGCCACAGCTGCTCCTCGTGTACGGGCCTCACGGGACCCGTTTCACACGACCTCGCATCGTATGCGATCTGCGGGGCGGTGCCTCCCGATTCCTGGGCCGACCGGATGGCGGACAGCGCTTCATCCGCTGGTTCGTTGACGCCACCGTCGGTGGTGGTCTTGCGGCGCTCCACATCCAACCCGTCGACAATCTCCCGTCGACTATCTCCCGACCCGTGCCGACATTCAGGTTCGGACAACAGCGAGGCGGGACGGCAAATGGCACAATCCACTTGGATCGGCATGAGGGGGGCCGCTCTCGTGGCCGGGTGCACCGGCCTTCTCCTGTCGGCGCGTCTCGTCATGCCGGCGCACGCGGCGCGGCAGGTGAGCAACCACCAGGTCTCGAACAGTCGGGTCTGCGACCTAGCTGCGGCGGACACCGACCGGGTCATGCCGGCATCCGCGGTGAGCGGGCGACGGCGCGGTGTCACCGTCTCGGTGCCGGCCATCGGTGTGATCCGGGTCGACGATCGTGGTCGCGCCATCGCGGCCATGACCAACAGCGGATGTCCCCCTAGACCTGGCGACGAGATGTGGCTGATCCACCCGGACGGTTCGATGCAGCCCGCTCCGGCCGAGCGGTTCGCACATCACCGGTGGGTCGGCGACTTCTCCGAGCCGGGCGTCTACGTCGCTCAGGGTCGCTCACGCTCCTCTGATCTCGAGATCGACGACGGGTGAGCGTTGGCGTTCCAGCGCTTGAAGTGGGTCACGGTGCGAACACGTACGCCGAACCACTGCTGGACCCCGGCGGATGGAGATAGGCACCGACCACGAGGTTGGCGCCAACAGAGACTGAGCGGCCGAAGTAGTCCCCGACGCCTGCGTCGCTGGCGACCAGCTTGGTCAACTCGGACCACGTCGTTGCGGACCGGGTGAACACGTACGCCGCGCCGCTGTCGGCGCCGGCGTCGTCGTCGTCGTTGTATGCGCCGGCGATGATGGTCGCCCCCTTGATCGCGACCGCGATCCCAAACCCGTCACCTTCGGCCGCGTCTGCGGACGTGACTTTCGCCTGTTGCGTCCAAGTGGTGCTGGTGCGGGTGAACACGTACGCCGAGCCGCTGCCGGCGGCTGCATCATCGTCGAGCGGCGCCCCGGCTACGACCGAGAATCCATGAACCCCGACCGAGTAGCCGAAGAAGTCCCCGGCGGCCGGGTCTGCGGAGGTGACTTTCGCTTGTTGCGTCCAGGTGGTGCTGGTGCGGGTGAACACGTACGCCGAGCCGCTGTCGGTGCCTGCATCATCGTCAGCAGGTGAGCCGACAACGATGGTGTCGCTGTCGAGCCCGACAGACACTCCGAACTGGTCCCCGGCGGCAGGGTCGGCGGCCGTGACTTTCGCCTGTTGCGTCCAGGTGGTGCCGGTGCGGGTGAACACGTACGCCGCGCCGAAGTTGTTCCCTGGGCCACCAAGGAGGTCATTGCC
>VFMC01000303.1:0-1998 GCA_006515795.1 Acidimicrobiaceae bacterium
CGCGGAAGTGCTCGCCTGCGCGGCGCTCACCCAACTGGTCCGGCCCGGCGCTCCGGTGGTGTACGGATCGTTCACCTCGAACGTCGACATGCGCAGCGGTTCACCGGCCTTCGGCACGCCCGAGTACACCAAAGCGGCGCAGGCGAGTGGCCAGATGGCACGTCGATACCAGCTCCCGTTCCGTTCCTCGAACACCACGGCATCGAACGCCGTCGATGCCCAGAGCACGTACGAGAGCTCGATGTCGCTGTGGGGCGCGGTGATGGGCGGCGCGAACCTGGTGAACCACGCGGCCGGCTGGCTCGAAGGCGGGTTGACCGCTTCGTTCGAGAAGCTCGTGATCGACGCCGAGATGCTGCAGATGATCGCCGAGTACCTTCGCCCGTTGGAGGTGAACGACGATGAGCTGGCGATCGAGGCGATCATCGACGTAGGACCGGGTGGGCACTTCTTCGGCTCACCGCACACGATCCAGCGTTACGAGCATGCGTTCTACTCGCCGATGGTGAGCGACTGGCGCAACTTCGAGGCCTGGTCGGAGGCCGGCTCGGTCGACGCCACCACCCGCGCCAACCGGATCTGGAAGCAGCTCCTCGCCGAGTACGAGGCGCCACCGCTCGAGTCGGCGATCGACGAGGCGCTCGTCGAGTTCGTCGCCCGGCGCAAGGAGGAGCTCAGCTGACGATCGGACCGCGGTGATACACCCAGCTGGTGCCCGATGGCGAAGCGGCACGGGACATATGCTCCTCACCGATGGCGGCCCGCAGCACTCGACGATCGACGCAGGCGGCCAACGGTGATCGACGGTCAATGTGGCGTGTGCTAACGCCCGGGCTGATAGTCGTTGGGGCGGGTGCCGGATTCCTGATCGGACGGACCACCGCCGATCAGCTCACCTCCGATGGTGCGACGCCTCCCGCCACCGCCTTCACAGAGGCAGACCAGGCGGCGATCGACGCGCTGTTGCAAGATGGTCTGTCGTTGCACCTGGCCGGCGACCTCGACGCTGCCGCGGCCACCTACCAGCAGGTGCTGTCCGTCGCTCCCACGAACAAGTACGCGCTGTTCAACCTCGGATTGATCGCCCATACGAACGAGGACTACGAAACCGCGGTCACCGACTACGAGGCGGCACTCGCAGTCGATGCCGCCTACGCACCGGCCCGGTTCAACCTGGGGATCGTCTTCGCCGCGCAGAAGCGATGGACGAAGGCGCAGGAGGCTTTCCAGGCAGTCCTCGATGCGGAACCGGAGAACGCCGCGGCGATGTACCAGCTGGGCATGGCCCGCGTCGCCCAAGGTGACTCCGTTGGCGGCCAACAGCTGATCGATCGCGCCGCCGAGCTCGACCCTTCGGTGACCGCATCGAGCGATTCGACCGGCTGAGCCCGACTCACCCGCGGCGGGGGAGAGGTCCGATCAGGGAACGCAGATGGCGTAGGTCGTCATCGTGACGCTTCCGGCCGAGCCGAACGACACGATGGTTGCCGTCCACGCGTCAGCCGCGCTTGGCCAACTGTTGGCAACCTGGAACTTCTGGTTGGAACTGGTCTGCACGCCGCCACCGATCACCCGCGGCGTGGCACCGCTACACGTAGCGGTGGCGGTGAGCTCCTCGTTGTTGTTGAACGCTGTATCCGTCGCCGATGCCGTGACGAAGACGAGGGTTGCCGTTCCGGAGGGCCCAGTCGCCCCCGCCGGACCCGTCGGACCGGCTGGACCCATGGCACCAGGAGCACCGGGAGCACCCGTCGCACCTGTGGCGCCGGTCGGCCCGGTCAACCCAGTCGCACCGGTCGGGCCCGCTGGACCTGCCGGACCCATGGCACCAGGAGCACCCGTCGCACCTGTGGCGCCGGTCGGGCCCGTCAACCCAGTCGCACCGGTCGGGCCGGCTGGGCCGGCTGGCCCGGCTGGACCCATGGCACCAGGCGCACCAGGAGCACCAGGCGCACCAGGAGCACCCGTCGCACCTGTGGCGCCGGTCGGGCCCGTCAA
>VFMC01000303.1:2033-7517 GCA_006515795.1 Acidimicrobiaceae bacterium
GTCGCGCCCGTCGGTCCGGCCGGTCCCTGCGGACCGACTGCACCCGCAGGACCAACATCACCCTGCAATCCCATCGGACCGGCAGGACCCATTGCGCCAGTCGCACCGGTTGGGCCCGTCAAGCCGGTTGGACCGGTCGGCCCAGTCGCGCCCGTCGCACCAGCAGGTCCTGCCGGACCAACATCACCCGTCGCACCCGTCGGACCAGTCGGACCGACGTCTCCGGTATCACCCTTCGCGCCGGCGGGACCCTGCGGGCCGACGGCACCCGCCGGACCAACATCACCGGTCAACCCCATCGGACCGGCCGGACCCGTCGCACCGGTCGCACCGGTCGCACCGGCCGGACCGGTCAGCCCAGTCGCGCCCGTCGCACCAGCAGGACCTGCCGGACCAGTCCGGTGGCGCCCGTGGTGCCGGTCGCGCCAGGTGGGCCCGTCGTGCCTGCAGGACCAGCCGCACCGGTGTCACCCGTGTCGCCCTTGGGTCCCTGCGGACCGACTTCGCCACCGGCTCCGCCGGTGCCGGCCGGTAGGTAGTAGCCGACAACGTCGGCGATCACGTTCACCGAACCGGCCAGGTTGAACAGGCTGAATGAGCCATCGATGCTCAGCCGAACATCGACCTTGTTCGGCGTTGGGGGAGCGCCAGCAGCCCAGTTCAGGCTCGAAGCAAGCGGTCGCGGCGCGTCCGATGGCCAGATCGTGAGGAAGCTCGCCGCTGTTCCTCCGACGGCGGTCACGTTCATGGCGACGGCCGTCGCGTCGGAAGGCACGCCGCAGTTCCCGTTCTGGCCGTGCACCATCTGCACCATCACGCCGCCAGGCCCGATCGCCGTCGCGACCGGGCCGACGTTGTCGTCCCCAGGTCTGGTATCGAACAAGCGGCAGGGGGGAACCGGCACGAGCGACGACGGGGCGGCATCACTCGCCCCGCGAACGACGGGCACCACGCCGACGGTCATCCCGCCAACAGCGGCCGCCACAGCCATTCCGATCGAACGTCTCACAGACTTCCTCCACCGCGTCGTGTGCATACACGACCCTTGGTAGATCGGCGTCCAGCGGACCCCGCTCGATACCCCTGAACAGGGGGAATGCAGTCATTGGCGCAGCAGCGCGACCCCACCGACCACGAACGCGAGGCCCATCACCTGAACTGGCGTGATCCGCTCGCCGAGCACCAACAGACCAATCGCCAACGCGGCGACGGCCTCGATGCCGAGGCCGACGGTGACGGCTGTGGAAACCGGAGCCGAAATCACCGCCCGGGCGAGAAACGCTGCACCGATCACGAAGCAGGCCGCCAGCAGGAGGCTCGGCCACACCTTGGTGAATCCCGCGGTGGACTTCATGACGATGCTGCCGCAACTGAACGACACCGAGGCAAGGATCACGTTGCTCATTCAGTCATGGTGGACTCACCAGCGCGGGCTGCCATCGGGGAAATCACCCATCCTTGTCGCTCGGGTGGCGCCGTCGGGCCGCGTCAATGGGCCTCGACCTCGGCTGCGCGCTCGCCTCGTTGCAGTTCAACGTCGCCAACAGCGCCAACCGTTTTCCCGCGGGAAAATCGGCTCAGCCCCACCGCTCTCGCTGAGGCGGTGACCGGGCTTCAGATCAGCAGTCATTCCGCGTTCAGCTGGCGAGCTTGGCGTACTTGCGTTGCGCAGCCTGCTTGGAGACGCCGAGCATCGTGCCAATCTCACTCCACGACCTGCCGTTTCGCCGGGCGGCACGGACAGCATCGGTGAGGGCATTCTCCAGTCGGTCGCGTCGGGCCGCGTACTGGGCGATCGCCTTGAGCGCGTCGGTATCGATCTCGACGAGGTCGGTTGCATCGACGTCGTCGGCCCATGCCTCGAGAGCGACTGCTCGCTCGGCGCGTGTCGGGCTCATTGCATCCACCATCCCTTCAAGAACTTCGGTCGTGCTCGCATCGCATGGATGATCGCAACTCCTTTGTCATCGATGACCGCCCCGACCTCGAGCGGGTCGCCGCTCTGGGCCGGACCGATGAACATCGTGACGTCCGGATCGTTGGTCTCGTACGCCCTCCAATGATTCCGGAAGGCATGGACCATGTCGTCGTCCGCCACGCCGTGCTTGCGTGCCGAGGGCTCGATGTCCACGGGTCGACACTACCGACAACCACGTCAATCGTCAACAGATGTTGACGGTACGTGACTCGGCTGCGTCCACGCTCCACCCGCCCGTATCGCCCGGTGAGGACGCCTTCCGCAAGCGATCAGCCCGAGCAGAGCGGCAGAGGCGAGCTACTGCGGGGGAGCATGCTGTGGTGTCGGCCCGGGCGGCAGGTGTTCCTCGCGTCGTGTTGGCCTGCACGTTGGGTGTGCATCGGTCGTCGTTGTATCGACAGTTCCCGGTGGTGAAGTCGTGAGCGGACGCAAGCCCCAGCACGGCGGCAGGGTGACTGAGCCCGGGCGGCTGGGGTGACGGATCGTCGTTTGAAGGCCGCTGTGAGACTTGCTGCGCATCGATGGGGGTTCGGTCGTCAGCTTGGTGCGGACCCGGTTGACCTGAGCGATTCTCGGGCTGTTGCGATGACGGCTGGCTACTGCGCCAAGTACTGCTCGAAGAGCGCCGATGTGCTGCCCGACGTGGTGCGTGTGAACGTGCACGGTGAGGTGCGTCACGGGGGACTGCGGGCGTGGTCGGCTTCTCGACTGTGGGGAGACACCATGCGGGTCATCGACGCCAGACGGAAGGCCTGGGCAGGGGGCGGGTGGTCGAGGAACGAGACGCCCGACCCCGTCGGCGCCGAAGGCGCCCTTGATCTGAATGTGAATCTCTACGCAACTGAGATCGATGGGTTGCGGACTTTCAAGCCAGCGGGCGGTGACGCTGCTGTGTGACCGAGCCAGCCTCCGGACGGTTGAACGGCCCATGAGACGGGGCCTGGTTCTTGCCTGCCTGCGAAAGGTTCAGCGAAGACAGATCGGCAGTTCTGGCGCGGCTATCCGAAGATCAGCTTCGCCCGGCGCCGTTGGAGTTGCGTGAGCTGTTCGTCTGCATTCGACGTGGCGCGTAGCCATTGGAGGGCCGCTGGAAGGCCCTCGGTCCAGGACACTCCGTCAGGCAGTTGGGTTGGGAGCGTTGTCGAGGTAGCCGTTGTCCATTGGCGCTCGTCTCCAGTCATTGCTACGTGGATCACATCGAAGTCGAACCGGCGATGCGGCTCGACCTGCACGTCGAGCATCCACTGGCTGCGATCCCGAGTGATGGCGACGACCGCATCCCCGATCGCGAACTCCACGAGTACGTTGCCGAACGACTCGCCTTCGCCGCCTCGCTGCTGAGTGATCGAGGCGCCTTGGTCCATGAGCCACCGAATGGTCGATTCGACGTCAGGGGGAGCCTTCATCAACGCGTACTCCAGAGGTTCTCCCACCCGCTCAAGATGCCGGTTGCAGCGGCGCTGCGCAAGACATCACCCCGTCCCGATCGGCAGTTCCGCCCTAGCTGTCAGCGGACCACCGGGTCATGTCTTCGTAGCTGGCCGCATCCGACTCAGGCTGCGGGGTCGTTCGCATCTCGATGAACACTTGCCCGAAGTCGGTCGACAGCCGCCATCGCTCCCATTGGTCCATTGATGCTTCAGCGTGTCGACGCAGAAGTCGCATCAGGTTCCGCATCTCGTCGTCCGACAGCTGGCCGCTCATTCGATCAGCCTCGCACCTCGCAGCAGGCAGAGCGGCAGATCGGTGCTATTGCCAAGACCAACGCGAGCGGCGTGGCATGGCCATCGCAGCTCCGACGACGCCTGCGGAGATCAAGCTCCAAGTGAGATTCCAGCTTCGGAGGAACCCGAAGACGGCCACGGCTGCGGTCGCCGCCCACGCGTAACGGTGAAGACTCCGCAGTGGCCGCACCATGAACACTGCAGCCAGCACGAGTGGCATCGCCAGCAGCCCCATCCACCACGCAATCGCTCCGAACGCGGCCATGGCATTGGACTCAGCGACGCCGTAGAGCCAACCGACGAACCAGCCTCCGACGACCAGGAGCACCCCGAAGACGCCGTACAAGACTCCCTGGCCGATGCGTCCGGATGGCGTCATCGCACGCTCGACAGCCAGGTCAGCCACCAGCGCATAGTGCCCGGTATGTGGGCTCTTCGCAAGCTGCTGCAGCGTCACAGTTCGTCACAGAACGCGACGGGTCGTCACGGCTGGGGTACGTTCTGCGGTCGTGGTGACGGCGGCGAGACGGGCAAGGCAGGACAAACCGTGTGTCGAATGCGGCCAGGTCATCCCGGCTGGATCGAGGGCGAGCTCCTGCGGGGGAGCCTGCCGATCGGCTGCCTACCGTCGCAGAGTGTGACAGTCGTCCGCCCGAGTTGACATAACGATGATTATGGGCGTTCAGGCGGGAGTGCCGAGCCTTCGTACCGTCAGCGGCTCGGCGGCTTCGAGCAGCCACCGCAGCGAGCGGAGGCACTCGTCGAGCGTCATCTCGTCCTCGAGATCGCGCTGAGCATCGGCTACCGCACAGGACAACACGTACAAGTCGTCGTGCAGCGAATCGAGCTCACCTCGCGCCATCACCAGTTCGCCGTCACTCAGCGCCAGCTCACGGGCGCGCTGGCGCGACACCCAGTCCCATTGCCGGCACCTCTGCGAACAGAACTCGCGAGGCCGTCCGGGGCCCTGCCGGCGACCGCTGCGCCCTGGGGCGAGCACGATCCGGCACCATCTGCACCGCCGCACCTCCCGCCCCTCCGGGTCCTCCGGCTCAACCCTCGATTTCGTCATGACGAAATGTTAGTGGAATGATCACCGCTGATGGATGACCGCTGATGGATGACCAAGGCATCGAGTTCGAGATCCACGTCCGACCGGGCGCCAGCCGCCGCTGTCTAGACGGCCTCCACAACGGCGTGCTCGCGGTTCGGGTCTCGGCACCTCCCGCCGACGGGCAGGCCAACGAGGCGGTTCGTGATGTGCTCGCCGCCGCGTTCGGTGTCCGCCGATCGGCCGTCACCATCGTGCGTGGATCGTCGAGCCGCCGCAAGCAGATCCGGGTGGAGGGTGACACCGCGAAGCTGAGGCTGGTCTACGAGCTGCTACTCGCCTGACAACCTGCATCGACCGAACGGATCAGACCGCCACGACCGCCGAGGCGGCCATCAACAGCCGCGCCAGGTCGATGTCGCCGTCGATCTCGGCCACGAGGTCGCTGGGCGCGATTCGTCGTGCCGCCAGGCGGCAGTAATCGACGGCGTCGGCCACGATCGATACGAGCTCTGGGCCTCCTCCGCCTAGCTGAAGGTCCCACACTCCCCCGCCGTCGCCGGTGAGCACGAGGCGCGCGCTGCCGTCGGGCACTCGGTCGGTGACGACTCGGATCGCCCGCGGGAGGCTGCCAACCGACGTGTCGGACATCAGTTGCACGTCTGGTCCGATCGGTGACGCAAGCGACTCCCCCACGGCCCGCCGCACGTCGTCGGCGTGGGTCCAAAGCT
>VFMC01000304.1 GCA_006515795.1 Acidimicrobiaceae bacterium
CGAGATCAGGTTGCGCAACGCGATGGTCACCGGCGACCGCCTGATCACCGGGCAGCCGATCGAGAACGTCGCCCCGGTCGAGCGGTGCATCCGCGAGACGGCGGCCCTGCCGTTGCCCGACGAGCCGATCGGCGGGCACGACGGCGACCCGATGCGCCTTCCCGGCGGTGCCGGGCTCACCGCCGACCGCGGCCACATCCGGCGCGGCGTCGGCTGGGGGGTGTCGATCAAGAACCTGATGTACTCGGAGGGCTTCGACGACTACTCCACGGCGCGGTGTCGCCTCAGCGACGGTGTGGCGTCGCTGAAGTTCGCCACGAGCGAGGTGGGGCAGGGCTTCGTCGCGATTGCTCCGCAGATCGCCAGGTCGGTGCTCGGCGTCGACGATGTCGTGCTGGAACCGATCGACACGACGATCGGTTCGGCCGGATCCACCTCGGCGTCACGCCAGACGTGGATGAGCGGCGGTGCGGTCGACGGAGCGTGCCGCCTCGTCCGCGAGCGCCTGTTCGAGAACCTCGGCGCCCGCTACGACATCGATCCGCTGCGGCTGGCGATCGACGGCCGCGACGTGATCGACACGATGGGTGATCTGCGCGTGCCCGTCACCGAGGCGTCGGCGGGCATCGTCATCGAGGAGACCTTCGAGCACCACCACCGCGCCACCGTAGATCTCGACCACGACGGCCAGGGCAACTGCCACACCGCCTTCGCGTTCGTCGCCCATCGCGCCGTCGTCGACGTCGACCCCGACCTCGGCCTGGTGAAGGTGGTGCAGATCGCCACCGCCCAAGATGTGGGTCGCGCCCTGAATCCGCTGAGCGTGCTCGGCCAGATCGAGGGAGGCATCGCCCAGGGCGTCGGGCTCGCCGTGATGGAGCAGATCATCCAGATCGACGGGCGGATTCGCAACGCCAACTTCACCGACTACCTGCTGCCGACGATGCTCGACATGCCCGACGTGGTGGCCACCTTGATCGAGGAACCCGATCCGATGGCGCCGCTCGGCGCCAAAGGGGTCGGCGAGCCACCTTGCATCTCCACAACGCCCGCCGTGGTCGCGGCGATCCGCGATGCGATCGGCCGCGACCTCAGCCGGGTGCCGGTGCGGCCGTCCGACATCGTCATCGTCTAGGTTTAGCCGAGGACGACCGAAGACGGCGGAAGACGGAGTGAGCGTGTCGAGCGAGCGAGAGATCATGACCTGGGAGACGTTCGGCGCGGCGTCTCGTGACCTGGCCCAGATGGTCGCCGACGACTACGAACCCGACATGATCCTGTCGATCGCCCGCGGTGGTCTGCTGATCGGCGGTGCACTCGGGTACGCGTTGAGCGTGAAGAACGTGTACACGATGAACGTCGAGTTCTACACCGGGGTCGACGAGCGACTCGAGGTGCCGCGCATCCTTCCGCCGGCTCCCGACTTCGTCGACGTGCGCCACGCCCGCATCCTCATCGCCGACGACGTCGCCGACACGGGCCACACGTTGCGCAGCGTGCAGCTGTTCTGCGAGGGCAAGGTTGCCGAGGTGCGAACCGCGGTGCTGTATGAGAAGAGCCATTCGGTGGTGCGCTGCGACTACGTGTGGAAGCGCACCGACCAGTGGATCAACTTCCCATGGAGCGACAAGGACCCCGTCGCCAAACGCGACTGGACCGTGAAGGACGCCTGACGCGCCGGATCACATCTTGCGCAGTACCGTCGTCGCTGCGTTTCGGCCGCTCGCTCCCCAGACGCCTGCACCGGGGAACGTGGCCGCGCCGGTGATGTACAGGCCCCGCACGGGCGTCTCGTACCGGGTGAGCTCGGGTTGGTTGTTGCGTAGTGCGGCCAGCGGCCCGCCGGCGAAGCTGGTGGCGTGCCCGGCCGGGAGATGGAACTCGCGCTCGTAGCGAACGGGGGTCATCGTGCGCCACGGGCCGAGCCCGTCGAGGAATCCTGGCTCGGCAAGGGTGGCGAACTGTTCGAGCCACCGCCGCGGCTCAGCGCTGTCGGCCCACCCGCCACGCAGTGCGTACGGTGTGAACAGGGCCTCGAGGCTGAACACGTGCCCGCCGGCCGGCGCCATCGATGGGTCGACGATCGAAGGGACCTGCGCCAGCAAGGCGGGTCGCTCGAGGATGCGGCCCTGCTTCATCAGCTCGAAGCCACGGTGGATGTCGGTCAGCGACGGGGAGATGATCGCCGTGCCGGTCAGCGGCTCGAGGTCGGCCGGCAGATCGGCGAAGGCACGCAGATGGGGGACGGCCGCCACGATCGCATCGATCTTGGACTGGTAGCCCTCGTCGTGCGGGAGCGAGCGCCACCGCCGGATGAGCGGCTGCGCCTGTGGCGGGGGGTTGCGCAACCAGGCGAGGAACGTGTCGTGCGGGTTGCATGCTGAGATCACGGTGCCGGCCGTCACCTCGGCGCCGTCGTCGAGGGTCACTCCGCGCACCGCCGGTCCCTCGCAATTGATCGCGATGACCTTCGTGGACAGGCGCAACTGTCCACCCGCGGCCGTGAAGGCCCGCTCGATGCTCGTGGGCAGCATGCCGCTGCCACCCACTGGGCGTCCCAGCCTGGCGGCATGGCGCAGGGCGTAGGTGAGGGCACCGAGGCCGGTGCCCGGCAGCTCGGGCGAAGTGCCCCACACCATCGGCCCGGTCACCATCGCCGGACCTTGGAACGCATCCGCGGTGAAGTACTCGCGCATCACGTCGGCGGCACTTCGCCGGCTCCAGCGCAACAGGGTGGTGACGCCACGGCCGCGGTGGCGGAACACCTTCTTGGCGAGGCCGCCGATCGAGGGCGGATCGTTGGTGGCGTCGAGCACCAGCTTCACTGCCGGCAGGGCCGCAGCGAGGTATCGGCGATAGCCATCGACCTCTTTCGGGTACGAGGATCCGATCGCCTCGATGGTGCGCTCGGTGTCGTTGTAGATCGGCCACGCGGGCTTGCCGTCCCATGCGAGGTTGGTGTGCGCCGGGTCGACGTCGATGTAGCGAAGGCCATGGTCGGCGAGCTGCAGTTCGTCCATCACCGGTGTCGTGCGGAAGGTGATGTGATCGCAGTTGCAGATGTTGACCGTGCCGCCACCGAAC
>VFMC01000305.1:0-5231 GCA_006515795.1 Acidimicrobiaceae bacterium
AAGGTGGCCGAGTTGAGCAGCGCTCGGTTGCCGAGCGGAGACCACTTCACCGGCCCTCGTTTGGCGGCATCCACCGTGGCGAGGCAGCGGATGACGGTGCCGTCGACGGCGACGCCGAACATGCGGTCGCCGACCAGGAAGGTGATCTCACCGCCCGGCAACGTGTCGGCGAAGCCGCACTCGGTCTCGGGGAGTGCGGCCACGAGCGGCGAGTTGGGGTCACTGCTCGGTGCTGCGGTGGTGGTGGGCGCGATCGTCGTGACGGGGAGCTGGTCGGGGGCGACGAGCGGGACCAGTGATGTCTCGGCGGTCTGCTCCTGTGCCGCGCACGAGGCGAACCCGACCGCCAGTGCCAGCCCCGCCGCGGCACGACCCGCCCTCCAGCCGCGACCGTTGATGGAAAGGCGACTCCTCGGCACGTCTCGATGTTGACACAGCACGACCGCTGCCCCGGGTCAACGACGTTTCACGAGCCAGCGATAGCGCTGGGCCTTCTCGTAGGCCGACTCGGCAGCCAGCATCCCGACGCTGGTTGCCAGCGTCGGGTAGACGTGCACGAGGTTGGCGACGTCGCTCAGCTTCATTCCCTGGCGGATCGCCAGGGCGAGCTCGTGGATCAGCTCGCCGGCCGCCGGGCTGAGGACGTGTGCCCCCACCAGGCGCTCGCGGGTGGTGACGATGATGATCGCCCCATCGGTGGCGCTGTCGGCGCGAGCCCGGTCGTTGTGGGTCAGGTCGAGGCGCCAGACCTCGACGTCGTCGCCGTACTTCAGCTCCGCCTCGCGGGTGGTGAGCCCAGCGTGGGCGAGCTCGGGGTCGGTGAACGTGCACCACGGGATGAAGTCGTCGACGGTTCCCTTGCCGGGGAAGAACATGTCGCGGACGGCGCGAACACCCTCGTATCCGGCGGAATGGGTGAAGAGGTATCGCCCGGCGATGTCGCCAACGGCGTAGATCGTGCGTACGGTCGTGCGCCCGCGAGAATCGACGGTGACACCCTTCGGGCCGATCTCGACGCCGATCTCGTCGAGTCCGAGCCCGTCGACGTTGGGTCGGCGCCCGGCCGCTACGAGCACACCCCCGGCACGAAACGTTCGCGGCGCACCGCCGATCGTTGCGGTCACGACCACGCCGTCGCCGTCGCGCCCGACCGCGGTGGCTGCTGCGTCGAGGTGCAATGCGACGCCTTCGCCGCGCAGCTTCCGGCTGAGGATGCTCACCAGCGCCGGCTCGTCGCGCGGCAGGATCGTCGGGCCCTGTTGGAGCACGGTGGTATCGATGCGCAACCGGGTGAAGGCCTGAGCCATCTCGATCGCGATCGGGCCACCACCGATCATGATCACGCTCGACGGCGGCCGATCGAGCTCGAACAGGTTCTCGCTGGTGATGAACGGCACGTCGTGGAGGCCGCCGATGGGGGGTTCCACCGGCCGGCTGCCGGTGCACAGCAGGATGAAGCGCGTCGAGATGACCCGCGCCCCGTCGACGGTGACCTCGTTCGGGCCGGTGATCGTGGCCGTGCCGTGGATGATCTGGAGACCCATGTTGCGGTAGCGCTCCGGGTCGTCGTCGGTTGCCGCGATCTGGGCTTGCACGCCCCGGATCCGCCGCCAAACCGTCTCGAGATCGATCTCGGGCTCGACCGCTCCGATGCCGTAGCGGTCGGCGTGGCGCATGGTGTGCGCGGCCTTGGCCGAGGCGATCAGCGTCTTCGATGGAACACAACCCGTCCAGAGGCAGTCGCCGCCGATGCGACCGCGTTCGACGATGGCCACCTTCAGCTCGAGTGTGGCCGCGAACTCGGCGGCGGTCATGCCCGCCGAACCCATGCCGACGATCACGAGGTCGTACTGCTCGGAAACGGTGGTGCTCATCCGAGAGGTTCGAGGCGGGCGTCGGGGGGCACGACCCGAAACTAGTTCGTGTCGTGAACAGCTCGACCCGCGACCGGGGGGTATCCAAGAACTTGTCGATCGGCCGCGACTTTTCTGAGAGCATGCACGTCGAATCCACCCGGGGCTACGCAGCGCCGCGGCGCCCCGACCGCCACATCACGGTTCGTTCCGCCGAACGACCAGTCAGGGAGAAAGAGCAATGCTCAACGAGTTCAAGGACTTCATCAAGAAGGGCGACATCGTCACGATCGCCGTCGGCCTGGTGATCGCGCTGTACTTCGCAAAGATCATCGATGCGGTCGTCAAAGGGGTGATCAACCCGATCGTCGCCGCGATCGCCGGCAAGACCGACTTCTCCGCGATCGGCTTCGACGTCGGGGACGCCTTCATCAGCATCGGGCTGGTGATCGAGGCGGCCATCAACTTCGTGCTGGTGGCCTTCATCCTGTACCTCATCCTGAAGGCCTACAACAAGATGAAGGCGGCCGACGGCCCGGCCGGTCCGGGGCGCGTGTGCCAGGGGCGACTTGCTTCCTCCCCGCGCATTGACTCCAATGGGGGGTTCATGCGAATCCGTCGAGAAGTCGTTGGCGCGCTCAGCGCCGTGCTCGTGGCCGCGTGTTCCGCCGTCTCCGCGAGCCCCAGCGACCCCGCCGCATCGCCCACGACGCCGCCGCCGTTCGTCGATGGCGTCGGCGTGCTCCCCACCGCGCTGCCGATCGTCACCGTCACTCCGGTGCAGGTCGGCACCAACGAGACGAGCGCCTCCACCACGACGACCACCGAGCCGTTCGTCGCCGCAGGCAACCGGATCCTGATGATCGGCGACTCGATCCTCGCCACCACCTCGTCGCGCTACAGCAACGACATGTGCAAAGCGCTCGTGCCGATGGGTTGGCAGGTGGCGATCGAGGCCGAGGTCAGCAGGGGCATCGACTTCGCCAAGACGGTCTGGCGCGAGCGCGGCGACGAGCGCTGGGACGTGGTGCTGGTGTTCCTCGGCACCAACTACGGCGGCAACGAGAACGATCACCTTCGTCGCCTGAACACGATGATCACCGACGCCGGCGATGCCGAGGTGGTGCTGGTGACGGTCAGCGAGTACGAACCCGAACAGCACGAGGTGAACGCCACCATCCGCGCCATCGCCGACGTGTACGACAACGTGTCGGTGCTCGAGTGGAGCGAGCTCACCGCCGACGAGCCGACGCTGCTCGACGAAGACGGCATTCATCCGACCACCGAGGGCCGCAAGGTGCTCGCCGGCGCCGTCGCCTTCCATCTCGGCCAAGCCCCGGCATCACCGGGAAGATGTCTCGACTCGGTGTTCCACGACGACAGCGCCGGGGCCCCCGGCGGCCAGCCGACACCCACCACGGTGAAGCCGAACCCGTCGGGTTCCACCACCACGGTGAAGCCGGTCGGCGGTGTCACCACCACCACGAAGCCCGCCACGTCGACCACGGTCGGCGGCGGATCCAGTTCAACAACGCCCACCACGACGGTGAGCACGACCGCAACGACGGCGCCGGTGACCACGCCGACCACGCCGCCGATCACCATCGCTCCGCCCTGATCCGCGCCGTCCTGGTCCGCGCCGGCCTGGTCAGGGAGCAGGCGATGCGGCCATGCGCTGCACGAGTTGGCGATCGATGACGCGGACGCTGCCCCTGCCGGCCTCGATCGCGCCGAGCCGAACGCCAGCGCGGATGACCCGGTTGGCGGTTTGGCGGACGGTTCCGGCGGCCTCGGCGAGGGCGTCTTGGGTCATGCCGATCGGCTCGTCCCCGTAGGCGTCGGCGAGCACCGCCAGGCGGCGCCAGACCCGAGTTTCCGGCGGCAGCAGCAGCTCGACGGCGAGCTCACTGGTGCGCACGACGCGTTCGGCGAGGACGGTGACCAGGAAGCGGTCGACCGCCGGATGCAGGCTGCGCACCTCGTCGAAGTCGCGCTTGCTCAACGCGAACGTCACCGTCGGTTCGAGGGCTCGCACGCGACCGGTGCGGCGATTCGAGGGATGAACGAGGGCGAGCTCTCCGAACACCTCGCCGGGATGGATCACTCGGTATGTGATCACGTGACCGGCTGCGGTCGTGGTTTGGACGTCGAGTCGGCCGGAATGGACGAGGTAGAGCGAATCGCCACGGTCGCCGTCGTTGAACACGCTCTGACCCTTGGCGTACGAGCGCTGTCGCAGGCGAGCGGCGAGCGCCTCACGTTCAGCGGGGCCGAGGGCGTCGAGGAACGACGAATGGATCGACGTGCCCGACGTCACCTGGGCAACGACGCGCTTGCGACGGTCGACTCGCTCGGAATCGTTCATAGTCCCCCTCCGGAAACCTAGCCAGCTGATTCGATCAAAGGGGAGTTCATCATGTTGCTCTATTCACGTGTCGTCACCGCCCAAGGCTCACCGCGCCGCATCCTGGCCTATGCGCTCGAGGCCACCGCCTACGTCAACGCCAACAGTCCGCTCGAAGTCACCTGCTGGTCGGGCGGCTTCGGGTACCCCGGTGGCACGGTGATCATTGGCGCCTTCGTGGAATCGCAGGCGGCGCTGGCCAGTGCCCTGGGAGGTCTGATCGCTCAGGACGGGTTCAACGCGATGATCGAGGCGGGGCCGGTCTCTTCGAGGAGCGACATGCTGCGCGAAGTGGTGCACGGGCAGCCGAGCGGCCCACCACCGATCGGCGCCGTGGCCACCGTCACGACGGCCGCAGCCGTGATCGACCGCCTGGCCGATGCAACGGTCTGGGCCGTCGAGATCGCCCAACACGTCGAGTCGGTCACCGGTTCACCCGTCGCGGTTCTGGCCGATGTCTACGGCCAGATGGGGACGTTGACCTGGATCGGAACGGGTGACGATGCGGCCGCTGCCGACGACGCCCGCGCCAAGCTGAGAGCGAACGCCAGCTACGTGGCCAAGTTGGAAGGCTCCAGGGGGCTCTTCGTCCCCGGCACCGGACACGTGGCTTCGCTGACCCGCATCGGCTGATCAGGGAGCGAGCGTGCTCAGTGCCGGCACCGGCAGGTTGCGCACGACGCCGTAGATCACCACCAAGATCAGCAGCGCGGGGCCCACCCACGATGGCCACCGCAGCACGGGGTTTCGTATCGGTCGCCCGAACGCTGTGGTGGTCCACACCAACCAGGCGCTGATGATCGCCGCGAGTGCGAACGGCGTGAACAGGTTCGAGCTCATCGCCGCGGCGATGTCGCCGCGCAGCAGGTGGTGCGTGCCACGGGTGAGCCCGCAGCCGGGGCACCAGAGGCCCGTGACGGCGTGGAACGAGCACGCGGGGAACCGGCTGCCGGCAGCCGATGGATCGTTGATCG
>VFMC01000305.1:5272-11926 GCA_006515795.1 Acidimicrobiaceae bacterium
CCGATGGATCGTTGATCGCGACAAGCGCCGCGGCGGCCGCCAGCGATGACCCGCACGCCACTGCGCCGATGCGCCCGGCGACCGAAGACCTGGCGACCGATGAACTGGCGACCGATGAACTGGCGACGGCGTGCATCACCCCCGACAATAGGCGTCGCCCTGCCGCGCCGGCGAGTGCCGCAGTGAGATGGCCGCGTGGTTGTGGTCGCGTCGATCCGCTGACACCCTGGACAGCCATGTTGCAAGTGCAGGACGTCACGGTCGAGGTTGGCGGTCGTTTCGTCGTCGATCACGCCACGTTCACCGTCATGCCACGCGACAAGGTCGGCCTGGTCGGGCGCAACGGCGCCGGCAAGACCAGCCTGTTCAAGGTGCTCGGCGGTGCAGTCGAGCCGACGCAGGGCAAGGTCAACTGCAAGGGCGGGTTCGGCTACCTCCCGCAAGACCCGCGCATCGAGGCGGCGCTCGAGCACCGGTCGGCGATCACCCACGTGCTGTCCGGGCGTGGCATCGACGAGACGCTCGTGCGCATCGAGAAGCTGCGCATCGCCATGGAGGAAGACGCCAGCGAACGCAACGTGGCCCGCTACAGCCGCGAGCAAGACCTGTTCGCCTCGTCCGGTGGTTACGCGGCCGAGAGCGAGGCGCGCAGCATCGCCAGCGGGCTCGGCCTCAAGGCCGACCGGCTCGATCTGCCGATCAGCGTGCTGTCGGGCGGCGAGCGCCGTCGGGTCGAGCTGTCACGCATCCTGTTCGCCGGCAGCGACGCGTTGCTTCTCGACGAGCCCACCAACCATCTCGACGTCGATGCCAAGGAGTGGTTGCTCGGCTTCATGCGCAACTACCGCGGCGCGCTGCTGGTGATCAGCCACGACCTCGATCTGCTCGACGAGGCGATCACGCGCGTGCTCCACCTCGATCGACCCACCGAGGATGCCATCGGCCACCTGGTGGAGTACAAGGGCACCTACAGCCAGTACCGCACGTCGCGGGCGCTCGACGAGGAGCGACTCACCCGCAAGGCGGCGTTGCAAACCAAGGAGATCGCTCGCCTGCAAACCGTCGTCGACCGGTTCGGCGCCAAGGCCACCAAGGCAGCGATGGCGCACAGCAAGGAGAAGCAGATCGCCCGGCTCGAGTCGCAGCGGGTGCATGCCGCGGCCGGCGACAAGACGCTGCGGGTGAGGTTCCCCGATCCGCCGCCGAGCGGCATCACCGTGATCGAGGCTTCGGGTCTGTCCAAGGCCTACGGCGGCCCGGCCGTGTTCGAGGACGTGTCGTTCGATCTCGGCCGCGGCGAGCGGCTGCTCGTGCTCGGGCTCAACGGTGCCGGCAAGACGAGCTTGCTGCGGATCCTCGCCGGCGAGACGACGGCCAACCTCGGGCAGTTCGAGTTCGGCCACCAGGTGAACGTCGGCTACTACGCACAGGAGCACGACAACCTGCTCGTCGACGAGTCGCTGCTCGCCAACATCCGGGCGGCGGTGCCGGCAGATGTGCTGCTCACCGAGACGCAGCTGCGCGGCCTGCTCGGAATGATGGGGCTGTCGGGCGAGAAGGTGCACCAGGACAGCGGCACGTTGTCGGGTGGTGAGAAGACCAAGCTCGCACTGGCGATGCTGATGGTGGGCCGCAACAACCTGTTGTTGCTCGACGAACCCACCAACAACCTCGACCCACCCAGCCGCCAGTCGGTTGCCGACGCACTCTCCGGGTGGAAGGGCAGCATCATCTTCGTCAGCCACGACACCGAGTTCGTCGAGCAACTGCAGCCCACCAAGGTGCTGCTGATGCCCGACGGGCAGGTCGACTACTTCAGTAACGAGTGGCTGGAACTGGTCGACCTGGCCTAGGCCCACGCCATGCCACGGTGGCGAAATAGTAGACTTCGTCGTGTCGAAAACAGATAGTTCGATCTGCCCGAAGCGTAGATTTCGGCCATGTTGAGCTATCGACCCCGGGTCGCCTAGATGATCGGCTCCTAGGGGTACCTGGCCTGGGCCGGGCTGGAGCGGTGGGGCTGTGCGCATTTTCCCGCGGGAAAACGGTTGGTTGTGATGGCGACGTTGCTGCGGCTGCCCAGACCGAGCCGGCGGCCACCTACGCCCGAGGGTGGTCGCTGACGCATGGTCACTCGTGGGTCTGCAGCACTTGATACACCATCGGCTCCTCGCCGTCCCACAGCGACATGAACTGGTGGCAGACCTCACTGGTCTGCTCAGCCGCCATCACCTCCTTGACGGCCGCCTCGTCAGCGAAGAACANNACAAGCACGCGCCGCAGCACGCCAGGGTGGTCGACGACGAACTCGCGTTGGAAACGGTCGGACGCGGCGAGCATGGCCTCCTCGGTGACGCCGGCCTTCAACCGACCTGGAGCTATGACGACCTGCATGGGGATCTCCTCTTGTGGGTGTCGAAGAGAGCAACCGTAGGGAGAATCATGTCAGTATCTGGCATGATTGTTCGGCGATGAACGAAACTCATGGCACGGGCAACGGTCATGGCCGAGTCGCTCGACTCGAGGCACTCAAGCTGCTGCTCGCGGAGCGCGAGTACACCACGGCGGCCGATCTCGCCGACGATCTCGGAGTCAGCCTGCGTACGTTGCACCGCGACCTGGCGTTGCTCCGCAACCTCGGCGTGCCCGTGGGCGGGCTCGCCGGACGTGGCGGCGGGGTGTTCCTCGAACGAGGCTGGTCGCTCGGGCGGGTTCATCTGAACGAGCACGAAGCGATGGGGCTGCTGCTCAGCCTCGCCATCGCCCAGCAGACCCGATCGCCACTGCTCCTCGACGACATCCGGTCGGTCGAACGCAAGGTCGCGCAGGCCTTCGCTCCGTCACAGGCGGCAAAGATCCGCAGCTTGCGGCGCCGCGTCCTGATCGGACGTCCGGCATCGCCGAACGTGGTGGAGCATCTTCGCCCGACCCATCCGGCGACCACCCGCCCGCTGCTCGAGGCCTTCACCAGCCAGCGGATCGCGAAGATCCGCTACACCGACCAGACCGGGGCTTGGTCATCGCGTCTCATCGAACCCCACTACCTGTACTACAGCACCCCGGTTTGGTACGTCCTCGCCTGGGATCAACTCCGCGACGACGTCCGATCGTTCCGCATCGACCGGATCAACCAGATCGAGGTCACTGCGTCGACGTTCCGGATTCGGCCGCCCGATCGCTTTGTCAGCACCGTCGAATTCGACGCCCGTCCCATCTAGTGGGGCTGCACCTCGAGCTGCTGCCATGTGCCGTCGTTGAGGGTGTTCGGATCGAACCCCGGTTGGTCGACGGCCAGGTACTCGCCTTGCTCGTTGACCCAGTACGTGTTCCACCCGAGCGGTAGCTGCACGAGGCCACCGTTCACCGGGTCGTTGTAGGTCTCGACGCCACCGAGGGTCTCGCGGAACACCTCCGCTTGGCGGTCCTGCGAGGCCAGGCGGTCGTCGGTGACCTGCTGCTGCAGGGCGATGCTCTCGGCCCGGTACTGGGCGAGCAGCTCACCGAACCGAACCGTGTCGGCCATCTGCTGTTGCAGCCCCTGGTAGAAGAGCTGCCCAACCAGGGTGCGGGTCGCCTCCCACTCCGTTGTCGTGATTCGGCTGGCCAGCACCGTGGAGATGACACTTGCGTTGCGATCGATCTCCCCCTTCGGGGCGCGGACCGTGTCGAACGAGACGTCCTGTTCCCACACCTGGCCGTCCTGCTCGTACTCGTAGCGCAGCCGGTAGGCGGCTGCTTCGGCCGGACCGCCGAACTGGGTGACGAACTCGGCGGCGACCTGCGGCACCTCCACGATCGAGACGAGTTGCGCGTTCTGCAGGTTGGAGAGATCGTTGGGCATCCAGAACTCGCGCACGAACACTGCCGGATCGGTGATCGGCGCGACGTAGGCCTTGCCCTGGTAGTTGCCGCCGATCGGCACCTCGAACCCGGCAGGCGCCGGGAACCAGAGGAAGTCCTGGATCGGCAGGTAGTCGATGGTGATCCCGGTGACGGGGTCGGCGACCCGTGTCTGCACGAATGCCAGCCGGCTCCAGTAGGGCAGCCATTGCACGCTGCCAGAGGCCTGCCAACCCTCCGGTACCAGCACGGAGAAGGCATCGACGCCGTTGGCCGCCGGATCGTTGAAGGTCTGCGGGGTGAACCGGATCAGCGGTTCCTCGACGGTGGCCGTCGTCGCCGGTGGCTCGCCAGCCGTCGACGCGGGTGGAGCATCGGTGGCGCCAGGCACCGCCTCGGTTGTCACGTTCGTCTCGGTCACGGTCGCCGGCGTCGTCGGGTTCGAGGAGGAACGCAGGCTGTCGACCAGGTCGCTCGATCCTCCACACGACGCCAGCACGCCGGCGAGCACGCTCGCCGCCGCGAGACGAACGCGCCGGCCCGCCGGTCGGCCGATGCCGCGCTCGATGCCGTCGTGCATGTCACGAAGCATGACACAGCGAACTCGGGCGCCTGACGGCTCGGGCCGAACGCGGGGTTCACCCCACCTCTGGGCTACGCCTGGCGGCAGGCCCTGTCTGGCGATCGTGCAGCGACACGGGGGTGGCGGCGGGGTCGGCCCCGGGCACGGGGAACGGGCGGTCGACGAGATCGAAGAAGTCGTTGCCCTTGTCGTCGACGACTATGAACGCAGGGAAGTCGTGCACCTCGATCTTCCACACTGCTTCCATGCCGAGCTCCGCGTATTCGAGCACGTCGACCTTGGTGATGCAGTCCTGCGCGAGTCGAGCGGCCGGGCCGCCGATCGAGCCGAGGTAGAACCCTCCGTGCTTCTTGCACGCGTCGGTGACCTGGCGTGAGCGGTTGCCCTTGGCGAGCATCACGAAACTGCCACCTGCGGCCTGGAACTGGTCGACGTAGCTGTCCATCCGGCCAGCTGTCGTCGGGCCGAACGACCCGCTGGCCATGCCCGCTGGGGTCTTGGCCGGCCCGGCGTAGTACACGCAGTGGTCTTTCATGTACTGGGGCAGGCCGTTGCCGGCGTCGAGGCGTTCCTTCAGCTTCGCGTGGGCGATGTCGCGGGCAACCACCATCGGGCCGGTGAGCATGACGCGGGTCTTCACCGGGTACCTGCTCAACGTCTCGCGGATCTCGCTCATCGGCCGGGTGAGGTCGATCTGCACGGCGCCGTTCGAGGAGCCATCGCCGTGCGGGTCGAGGTGGCCGTGCTCGACGTCGGGGAGGAAACGTGCCGGGTCGGTCTCGAGCTGCTCGAGGAAGATCCCCTCACGGGTGATCTTGCCCAGGGCCTGACGGTCGGCGCTGCAGCTCACTGCCATGCCAACCGGGCAGCTCGCTCCGTGGCGGGGCAGGCGGATGATGCGCACGTCGTGGCAGAAGTACTTGCCGCCGAACTGGGCGCCGATGCCCGTCTGCTGGCTGAGCGCCAGCACCTTGGCCTCGAGCTCGACGTCGCGGAAGCCATGGCCGAGCAGCGAGCCCGAGGTTGGCAGGCTGTCGAGGTATCGGGTGCTGGCCAGCTTGGCCGTCTCGACCGCGTACTCGGCCGACGTGCCGCCGATGACCACGGCGAGGTGGTAGGGCGGGCAGGCCGCCGTGCCGAGCGCCTTCATCCTCTCGAACAGCCACGGCAGCAGCGCCTTTTCGTTGAGCAGCGCCTTGCTCTCCTGGAACAGGTAGCTCTTGTTGGCGCTGCCACCCCCTTTGGCCATGAACAAGAACTTGTAGACGTCGCCGTCGATCGCCGAGATCTTGATCTCGGCCGGCAAGTTGTTGCCGGTGTTCTTCTCGTCGTACATCGAAAGTGGCGCCATCTGGCTGTAGCGCAGGTTCGAGGTGAGGAACGTGTCGTACACGCCGCGGGCGATCGCTTCCTCGTCGCCGCCGACCGGGCCACCGATGTGGGAGGGGTTGGCGGTGAACACGAGTTGACCCTTCTTGGCCTTCACGATCGCGGTGCCCGTGTCTTGACACATCGGTAGCACGCCGCCGGCGGAGATGTTGGCGTTCTTGATCAGGTCGAGGGCTACGAAGCGGTCGTTGTCGCTGGCCTCGGGATCGTCGAGGATGCTGCGGAGCTGTTGCAGGTGACCCGGTCGCAGGAAGTGGGCGATGTCGCGCATCGCTTCACGGGTGAGCAGTGTGAGCGCCGCCGGATCGACCCGCAGGAACGTGCCGAGCGGGGTGTCGACCGACGTCACGCCTTCGGTGCTCACCAGCCGATACGGGGTGGTGTCGGGACCGAGGGGGAGCAGTTCCGTGAATGCGAACGCGGGCATGGAACCAGGCTATGGGAACATCGATCAGGGAGTGAGCCCGAGCGCTTCGCGCACCAGCGCCACTTCGGCCGGCGTCGATGGTGGGCGCGGCTCGATCGCGTCGCGCTCGACCAGCGTTGCGATGGTCGAGACGCGCACGTCGGGGCTGAACGGAATCGGTTGGTGGTCCGGGTCGGCCTCGCCCGCCAGCCCGGAGCCGGCGATCAGCTCGAGCGTGCGACGTTCGTCGGTCGACCGGATCGCCCAGGCGGCGCTGCTGGTGCGCAGCGTGCCGAGGCTCAACACCACAGCGACCGCCAGCACAGCCCGTCCGACCCACCCCGCCTCGGGCGAGATCCGGCGAAGTTGGTCGACGGCGAGCGCGAACATCGGGGCGAGCAGCATCGCCCCCATGTACTGGTAGCGCGAGGTTGCC
>VFMC01000306.1 GCA_006515795.1 Acidimicrobiaceae bacterium
CTCGGGATCTGACGGAGCGTGCTCGACGATCGTGCCTCGCCTCCCGCCGTCGGCGTCTGGCAATCGGCTTATGGCCGCGCCGCCGCCACGAAACAGCAGTCGGCACCATTCCAGCGGTGTGTCTGGGCTTCGTCTGAATTTCGTCAAGTCAGCGCGAAGTGCACATATGTGCCGTCGCCGTCGATGAGCCGCGTCGCCGTGGGTTGACGTCCCCTCACCCCGGTGGTTAGGTGCGCTTCTGGTGTGAGACGGTCCTAGGACTCGTCGGCGAATTGGAGGAATGCAACGCAGAAAGATCGTCTGCTTCGGCGCGAGTCGACACGGACGCCAACGAACAAGGGGGACAACATGTTGGTTCGATCACTCATCGGAACAGGGTTCGGCCTACGGTCGCGACGCGAGGGGACCGGCATCGGGGTTGCCGGGGCCGCACTGATCGCGCTGCTGTGCAGTTCGTGCTTCAGCGACTCGACTGAGGCAAGCGCCCAGTCGACGGCGAACACGGGCGGCTCGGGCGCTGCCGCGACCACTCCGGAAGCGGCCACTCCGGCAACGGCGACGCCGGCAACTCCGACCGACTCGCTCGAAGCGGATCTGGTCGCCGTGGCTCGGCCGAAGATCGATGCCTTGACCGGGGCGCTCGCCGCTGGCGATCTGGAGGCAGCGCGGGATGCCCTGGAGGCATACGACGCGGCCTGGAACGGCATCGAGGTCTACGTCAACGTCCGGTCGCTGTCGATGTATCTGAAGCTCGAGGCAGATCTCGAGGTAGCGATCGAGGAAGGTCTTGCCGAGGACGCGCCGAACTTCACCGATCTGCAGGCGTTGTCCGAGGAGCTGGCGGCGCGCTACGACGAGGCCATCGCGCTGTCTGTGCAGGGCCCGCGATTGAGCCCCCTGTTCGATGACGTGGCGGCGCTGCGCATCGTTCGCGCCGACCTCCGCATCACGGGGTCGGCGCTGAAGGACGGCAACATCGCGAAAGCTGCCGAGTACTTCGCCAGGTTCGCTGAGGGATTCGAGGATGCCTACCCGCTGTTCAAGGTGCGCGACGCGGCTGCGGCCGAAGACGCCGAGAGAGCAGTCGACGCGGCAGTGGCGGCGTTCTCCGAGTCGACGACGACAGCCGACGAACTTGCTCCCCTGACGGCCGAGGTGCTGTCGATGTACAACTACGGCCTCAGCCTGTGGACCACCGCCGCGCGCAACGCCGACCCGTCGAGGACCGACGTGACGACGGCCGACCTGCTCCGCCTCTCTCAACTCCACGACATCAGGATCCAGCTCGCCAAGAGCTGGGAGGCATGGCAGGCGGGTGATTTCGCCAAGGCCGGTTCGGTGGCCGAGGTGGTCGCGACGACCGCTTTCGATCGGGTCAAGCCTGCGCTGATCGCAAAGGGTGCGGACGCGGCCTTGAAGGACTTGATCGATGGCTACGCAGCGCTCGCCGGCGCCGGCGGGGACGCGGAGGAGGTCGGCGACGCCAACCTCGCTGCCGTCCGCGGTGTGGCCGTGGCCGAACAGGCCCTTCTCGGTCAGTTCTGGACCGACGAGGCCGTGCAGGCACACCTCGCCGGCCTGCCCGACGTGGATTCACTGACGTGAGGTGTCGCCGCGCACCCAGGTTCGTCGCAACGGCCGGGCTCGTCGGTTCGATGCTGCTAGCGGTCGCTTCATGCGGAGCAACCGAGAGCATCGCCCTCGATGACCCGCCGGTGCCCGTGAGCAGTGAGGTGCCTTTCGAGGTGGCTGTCACGGCGGCGACCGATGCGGGGTGGAAAGTGGACGTGAACTCGGCCAGCACCAGCGAACTCGAGGAAGCCTTCGAAGCGGCCGGCGTCGCCAACGCCCGTCGCTGGGCGCGAGAGGTTGACGAGTACCGGCCCTATCCGAAGGACCCGGACTTCGCCAAGCTCCGCCAGGAGCTCGGCAAGTACAACATCGCGCCGGAAGTCCTCGAGGCGATCATCTCCACGTTGGAGTTCTGATGTTGCAGAGGAAGCCCGGCTCGCGAGTCGGTGACTTCGACACCGCGACGATCCTGCGAGGATCCATGCTGGCGTTGGCGGCCACCGGCGTCGTTGCCACGGCGCTCGAGCTGGCGACACTTCGCCACTGGACCACCACGACCCAGCTGATCCCATGGATGGTGCTCGGTCTAGTTGCGGTCGGCGTGGGCGCCCTGATCGTGCATCCGTCGCGAAGATCGATCCGTGCAGTGCGCGTGATCGCCTGCTTCGCCGTTGCCTCAGGGCTGTACGGGCTGTTCGTCCACGTGAAATCCAACTACGACGCGGCCGTCCTCGACTACCGCTTCACCGACAGTTGGCCGAGCATGTCGCTGGTCGCCAAGTTGTGGGCGGCAGCGACCGGCAAAGTGGGGCCGTCCCCGGTGATTGCGCCGGCAGTGCTGTCGCAGTGTGCCATCAGCCTCGCGCTCGCAACTCTGCGGCATCCGCGACTCGTACCGGCAGGAGCGCTGAACCGGTTGCTCGAGATCAAGCCGACGATGCAACACGACGCCATGCCCGTCGGTCATTGACCCGGGGTACCTCACGATGCGGGCGATCAACGCCAGCGCTGCTTGGCTGGCGCTCGGCCGCCGGTGAGCTTTCGGCAGATCGTGGCGAGGCGACCGCCGAGGGCGCGGTCGGTTGACGATACACACGTGGTTCGGCGCAGGCAGGTTTGGCAAGGGTCGCTCAAGGTTGCGCCCCGCGGGAACCGACGCAGAGCGCGGGCCAACGTCTGGCGCGCTCTCGACCGGACTTCCACGAACTCGCTGGATCTAGCGCCAAACCCACGACAGCGCGTCAGCGGGCGATCCTCTGGATTTCGTAAGGCCACCGCACAGAGTGCGGAATTCGCGGCGCCGCCGCCAGTGGCGCCGGAGGCCAGTTGACGGCCCCATTCACCGATGGTTAGGTGCGCTTCTGGTGTCAGACGGTCCTAGGACCCGATGAGCACGAGAACGAGCGGGAGGGAACAGCGTGTCGAACAATCGTCTGAGTCGTCGCGTCACAGCGGCGGTGTTGGCCACGGGTCTGATCG
>VFMC01000307.1 GCA_006515795.1 Acidimicrobiaceae bacterium
CTGCGGCGTTGCCCGGTGCATGCCTCGAGGGCGTGCACGTAGGCGTCGAGACCAGTGCCCACGGTGACACCGTGGGGCATCGTGGCCGCCGCCGTCGGGTCGAGAACCACCAGGTCGGGCAACATCTCGTCGCCCCAGGTCCACGACTTTCGACCGCCGTGGTCGGCCACGATGCAGGTGCGGGTGACCTCGGCCCCAGTTCCCGATGTGGTGGGGATCGCCACGATCGGCCGCCGCCCCGGCAGCGGTGTGGCGCACAGCAGGTACGGCTCGACGCCGGTCTCTCCCACGCCGACCACTGCGGCTTGCTTTGCCGTGTCGAGGGCGGAGCCGCCACCGATGCCGATCACCACACAGTCACCGGCGCGGCGCACGACATCGGCGGCGGCGTCGACCGACCCGATGCAGGGCTCGCCCGGTGGAGCGACGTGCACGACCACCGCGGCCCCGCGCAACGCATCGATCACGCGTCGGACGTACCCGGTGGTCATCACCGCACCGTCGACGACGAGTACGACCGGGCGCGGTCCAGCCGCCGGCGCAGTGAGGCGCGTTCGCGGAACCCGGCCGATCTCGTAGTTGTTCGATTGCACGCTGTCCCCCGTTCGTCGCAGGACCGGTCGGCTGAATTCGTAGCACAACCGTACAAGTAATCCCATCACCCGTGTAGTGTCACGACCCGTGACCGACCCCGCCGCCCCACGTCGACGGGGTCGTGAACGAGCCGGATCCACCGGCCGTTCGAAGCTTCCGGAGCAGCCGCCATGGAAGCAACCGCGAATGCGTCTCAACCACACCGAGGTCGTGTCCGCCGACGAGATCGAGGCCATCCACGAGGCGTCGTTGACGATCCTCGAGCGCATCGGCATGGAGTTCTTGTGCCCCGAGGCGCGCAGCATCATGAACGAGGTCGGCGCCGACATCGACGAGGCCAGCGGCCGTGTGCGCTTCCCTCGCGAGCTCGTCATCTCCAGCGTTGCCAAGGCGCCGTCGGAGTTCACGCTGCACAGCTGGAACCCCGACCACGATCTCCAGATCGGCGGGCGGTGGCTCGCCTACGGCACCGTCGGCAGCGCGCCGCACTACATCGACCGCGACGGAGTGCGCCGCACCGGCGACCGCAACGCGTTCCGTGACCTGCTGAAGCTGGCCCAATCGCTCAACACCGTGCACTTCATCGGCGGGTACCCGTACAGCCTCGGTCGGCAGCGCAACCGCGACGTTTTGGAGATGGCTCGCATCGCCCGTGGCATCGACGAGCACACGCTGCTGCACGAGCCGTCGGTGTTCTCGGTGGTCAACTCGAACTCGCCACTTCGTCTCGACACGCCGATGTCGCAGGGCATGATCGAGTTCGCCCGCCACAACCAGCCGATCGTGATGACCCCGTTCACCCTCGCCGGAGCGATGGCGCCGATCACTCTGGCCGGCGCGCTCGCCCAGCAGAACGCCGAGGCGCTCGCCGGCATCACGTTCCTGCAATGCGTCAACGCCGGCACGCCAGTCGTGTACGGCGGGTTCACATCCAACGTCGACATGCAGTCAGGCGCACCGGCGTTCGGCACGCCCGAGTACGTGCGCACGGCGATGATCGGCGGGCAGCTCGCCCGCCACTACGCGCTCCCCTACCGCAGCTCCAACGTCTGCGCGGCCAACGCGCTCGACGCGCAGGCCGCCTACGAGAGCGTGTTCTCGCTGTGGGGATGCGTGATGGGTGGCGTCAACTTCATGATGCACGGAGCCGGCTGGATGGAGGGCGGGCTGCACGCCAGCCTGGAGAAGATGGTCCTCGATGCCGACCTCTTGCAGATGGTGACCCAGATCATGGAACCGGTGATCGTCGACGTCGACACGTTGGCGATCGACACGATCGAGAGCGTCGGGCCGGGAGGTCACTTCTTCGGCACCCAGCACACCCAGGACCGTTTCCGGAATGCGTTCTACAAGCCGCTCATCTCCGACTGGCGCAACTACGAGACCTGGCAGGAGGCCGGTAGCCCGCAGGCGCCCGACAGGGCCAAGCTGCTCGCGGCCCGCTTCCTCGACGCCTACGAGCCGCCACCGATGGACCCGGCGATCCGGGCCGAGCTCGATGCCTTCGTCGCCCGCAGGGTGGCCGAAGGCGGCGTGCCGACCGACTACTGACGACCGTATCGAAGACCCCAGCCAGGAGCAGCCATGAAGTCATCAGCACAGGTCGTCGTGATCGGCGGCGGCGTGGTCGGGGCGAGCGTGCTCTACCACCTCACCAAGGCCGGATGGACCGACGTCGTCCTGCTGGAGCGCAAGCAGCTGACAGCAGGATCCACTTGGCATGCCGCCGGTGGGATGCACACCCTGAACGGCGACCCGAACGTGGCGCGCCTGCAGCAGTACACGGTGAACCTGTACAGGGAGATCGAGGCCGAGTCGGGCCAGCACTGCAGCATCCACCTGCCCGGCGGGCTGCAGTTGGCCGACACGCCGGAACGCCTCGACTGGCTGCGCATGGCCCAGGCCCGCGGCCGGTACCTCGGCATGAACATGGAGATCATCTCCATGAAGCAAGCCAAGGAGCTGAACCCGCTGTTGGAGGAGAAGTACTTCGTCGGCGCGCTGTACGACGAGGACGAGGGAAGTGTCGATCCCTACGGCGTCACCCACGCGTACGCGATCTGTGCTCGCAACCGGGGCGCCGAGGTGTACACCGACACCTGGGCGCAGGGTCTTCACCAGCGCCCGGACGGCACGTGGAACGTCGTCACCGACCGCGACCACACGATCCATGCCGAGCACGTGGTGAACGCCGGCGGGCTGTGGGCCCGTGAGGTCGGCCGGATGGCCGGGCTCGAGCTGCCGGTGCTGGCGATGGAGCACCACTACCTGATGACCGAGCCGATGGAGGAAGTGATCTCCTACAACCGCGATACCGGTCGCGAGCTGCCGCACATGATCGACTTCGGCGGCGAGATCTACGCCCGCCAGGAGGGCGAGAGCATCCTGCTCGGCACCTACGAACAGGCCGGTGTTCCGTGGGCGCCGAAGCAGACGCCATGGGACTTCGTGTTCCAGCTGCTCCCCAACGATCTCGATCGCATCGCCCCCGAGCTCGAACGCGGCTTCGCCCACTTCCCCGCCGTCGGCAGGGCCGGCATCAAGAAGATCGTCAACGGCCCGTTCACGTTCAGCCCCGACGGCAATCCGCTGGTCGGCCCGATCAAGGGGCGGCGCGGCTACTGGAGCGCGTGCGCAGTGATGGCGGGTCTGTCGCAAGGCGGCGGCGTCGGGCTGTCGTTGGCCAACTGGATGGTGCACGGCGACCCCGGGGCCGACATCTGGGGCATGGACGTGGCCCGCTTCGGCGACTACGCGACCCTCGCGTACACCAATGCGAAGGTGCGCGAGAACTACTCGCGGCGCTTTCGCATCACGTTTCCCAACGAGGAGCTGCCGGCGGCGCGTCCGCTGCACACCACACCCATCTACGACAGGCTCAGCGAGCACAACGCGGTGTGGGGCGCCGGCTTCGGGCTCGAGCATCCGCTGTGGTTCCAAGAGCCCGGCAAGGAACCGGTGGAGGAGGTCACGTTCCACCGATCGAACGCCTTTGCAATGGTGGCCGAGGAGAGCCGCGCCGTGCGTGAGCGCGTCGGCCTGAGCGAGGCGTCGAACTTCGCCAAGTACAAGGTCAGTGGCCACGGTTCGGCCGACTGGTTGCAGGGGTTGTTCACCAACGCACTCCCCAAGGTCGGGCGCACGAACCTGACCGCGATGCTCAACCCGCAGGGTCGCATCGTCGGCGAGTTCTCGGTCTCGCGCACCCTCGACGACGAGTTCTTCCTGTTCGGCTCGCAGGCCGCCGAGGTGCACCATCCCAGGTGGTTCCTCGACCACTTGCCCTCGGCCACCGCGATCCGGTTCGAGGTGCTGTCACTGTCGATGGTGGGCCTGACGGTGGCAGGCCCGCTGTCGCGCGAGGTGCTGCAGAAGCTCACCGACACGTCGTTGGCAACCGCCGATTTCCCCTTCATGGCGTTCCGCCGGGTCGACATCGGCATGGCCCCGGTGTGGTTGTCGCGGATGACCTACTCGGGCGATCTCGGCTACGAGATCTGGATGCAGCCTGAGCATCAGCGCTACCTGTTCGATCTGCTGTGGGAGACGGGCCGCGAGTTCGACATGCGCCTGTTCGGGTTCC
>VFMC01000711.1 GCA_006515795.1 Acidimicrobiaceae bacterium
CCAGCGGTGCGCCTCGGGCAGCCGCATCATCGTGTTCGACCGCGTCTACGACCAGTTCCGCGGGGCGCTCCTGACGCGAGTGGCGAAGGTCAAGGTCGGATCGGGTGCGGAGGACGAGTGCGGGCCGGTAATTTCCCGGGCGAGCCTCGATCGACTCATCGGCCAGGTGGCGGCGGCGGTGGCGAGGGGCGGCCAGCTGATTGCCGGCGGCGACGCCGTCACCAAGCTGGCGCCCGGTTACTACATGGCGCCGACCGTGCTCGAAGGCGTGTCGCCGCGCGACGAGGTGTCGCAGCAGGAACTGTTCGGCCCGGTCACGTGTCTCTATCGCGCCGCGGGTTTCGACGAGGCCGTGCGGCTGGCCAACTCGACCAGTTATGGTCTCACCGGCGCCATCCACACGGCGAGCGTGCACCGGGCGCAGGAATTCATCGCGCGGTATCGCGGCGGGCTGGTGTCGGTCAACGGTGCCACGTTCGGGTCGGGGCCGCACATGCCGTTTGGCGGCGTCAAGAATTCCGGCAACGGGTTCCGCGAGCCGGGCACCGAGTCCCTCGACGTCTACTGCGAGCTGAAGACGCGAGCCGGGCACCGAGTCCCTCGACGTCTACTGCGAGCTGAAGACGGTCGTGATCAACCACAACCCGGCGCGGATCTGAACCATGGCGACACGCAAGGTCTGTTTCCCGATTACCAGCCGCGCCTACTACGGGCGCAGCCAGTTGCTGATCCGCAAGCTGCACGCCCATCCGGATCTCGAGCTGAAGCTGATGCTCGGCGGCTCGATCCTGCTCGACAAGTACAGCCGTCACATCGCCGACGACATTGCCGCCGGCGGCTTCGACATCGCCGCGTCGTTGTTCAACGTGATCGAGGGTGGCAACCACGTCGCCATGGCCAAGACCGCGTGCCTGACCGCGCTCGAGTTCACCAACGAGCTGCACAAGGCGAAGCCCGACGCCGTCGTGATCTGCGGCGACCGCTTCGAGCAGCTCGCCATTGCCATGGCCGCGGCCTACCTGAACATCACCATCGCGCACATCGAGGGCGGTGACGTGACGGGCAGCATTGACGAGAGCGTACGCCATGCCATCACCAAGCTGGCGCACCTGCACTTCGTGACCAACGCCGACGCCGAGCGCCGGGTCAAGGCGATGGGCGAGAATCCGCGCTTCGTGTTCAACACCGGTTCGCTCGACGTCGAGCTGGCCGCCAGCGTCGACACCTCGATTACCAGCGAGCAGGTGAACAGCTTCGGTGTCGGCTACCAGCTCGACATCACCGAGCCGTTCCTGATGGTGGTGCAGCACCCGGTGACCACCGAGGCCG
>VFMC01000308.1 GCA_006515795.1 Acidimicrobiaceae bacterium
AGTGGGCGTGACGCCGGCCGGGGTGAAGGTGACCGGGTCGACCGAGACAGGCGATTTGGTGTCTGGTGCTGCCTCGCTCGAACCGGTGTCGTCGGCATGGGCGATCAGCCCGACACCGACCAGTGTGGCGGTGACGCTGAGACCGGTGGCGGCAACCTTCGAGGCGATGGCCGTGCGCGGCCGACGACCAGCCATCAGCCGCCCGCCTGCAGAGCGACGATGAAGATCGAGAGGGTCGCCACGAAGACTGCCACGGTGCTGGCGATCTGTGCTGCGACTCGTCGATTCATGGCGGACATCCCTTGCCGACCCTCTGGTTCAACCCTTCGATGATGCCCAGGCAAACGTTGTGAGAACGTGAAGAAGGGGTCGCGGTTCGGTGCGGCGACGGAGCCGACGAAGAATCATCGGCACCTCGTTAGCCTTCCTCCAGTGATTCGTCTCGACGCGGCCACGGTGCTTCTCCAGTGGGCTGTCGGAGGTCTGTTTTTCCTCTGGTTTACCACGCGCCGTCGCGAAGTTGGTGTCGGCTACGGCTGGCTGTTGCGGGGTACCTATCTCCTCATGGCACTCGGGGCCTTCGCCTGTGGCGTGTCTTTCGGGTTCGTGCCAGTGCGTGATGTCGCCGCGCTCCTCGCGGCCGTGGGTGCTCTCTGCGTGCTGGTGGTGTCGATCGTGTTTCGCCACGCCGGCATGGCGGCGGCCGACGCCGAGCACGATCGCCGCTCGGCCCGTGTTGCCCAGATGACCGGCATCGAACGAGCCGGATCCGCGAGGCAACGGCGCGGCCGCGAGTTCCCGCCGGTGCTCGACCTCGTCGCTCCCGCCATCGGGTCGGTCGGCCTCGTCGCCGCCGGCTTCGATGCGGTGGCCGGGGCGTCCGCCGGCGATACCGCCGTGTCGCTGGTGCGTACGTTCGCCGGCGCTGCCTTCTTGGGTTCCGTCACGGATGCGATGTTGCTCGGGCACTGGTACCTCGTGCAGCCGGGCCTGCCGCGAAGGCATCTTCACGATCTGGTGCGTGCGCTCGGGTTGGTGTGGCCGCTCGAGGTGGTGTCTCTGCTGCTGCCGATCGGCATGCTGTCGGTGTGGTCCGGCGCGGTCGACGACGGGTGGAACGGCACGCTCGGCTGGTTCTGGGGTGCGTGCGCGATCACCACTCTGGCACTCGTCTTCGTCACCCGGGCGGCACTGCGCGAGCGCTACTACTCGGCGGTGATGGCGGCCACGGGGCTGCTGTATCTCGCGATCCTCACCGCGTTCGGCACCGATCTGGTGGCTCGCGCCGTGCTGGCGGGCTGAACGGCACCATCGGCACCATCGGCACCGTCGGCGCAGCGGCAGGGTCGTTTCGAAAGGGTCTGTTGCTTTTCGTGCCGATCGGGCAAACTGTGCGACATGCCGAGGCCAGTGTGGAGCGGGACGATCAGTTTCGGGCTCGTTGCCATCCCCATCAAGCTCTTCCACGGGGTGAGCAAGAAGAACATCTCGTTCAACCAGCTCGACGAGCGCACCTTGAGCCGCATCCGGCTCAAGAAGGTCTCGGCCGACTCCGGCGACGAGGTGCCCGACGAGCACATCGTGCGTGGGTTCGAGGTGTCCAAGGGCCGCTACGTGGTGGTCGATCCGGACGAGCTCGAGCCGTTCATCCCATCGGCCACCAAGAGCATCGATCTCGAGGAGTTCGTCGATCTGGCCGAGATCGACCCGGTCTACTTCGACACGCCGTACATCATCGCTCCGGACAAGACCCCCAAGCCGTACGTGTTGCTGGCCAGAGCTATGGAGGAGGCGGGCAAGGTTGCGATCGGCCGGTTCGTGATGCGCAACAAGCAGTACGTGGCGGCGATCCGCGCGGTCGACGGCAAGTTGTTGATGAGCACGATGGTGTTCTCCGACGAGGTGGTCGACGTCGGGGGGATCGACGAGCTCGAGGCCTTGGGCGACATCGATGTGAGTGCCAAGGAGGTGAAGATGGCCGAAGCTCTGGTCGAGTCGCTGTCGGCCGCGTTCGAACCCGGGAAGTACCGCGACGATTACCGTGCGAGCGTGCTCGATCTGATCGAGCGCAAGGCGGCAGGCGAGGAGTTCGAGCTTCCGGCAGCGGTGGCCGAGGCACCGAAGGTGGTCGATCTGATGGCCGCGCTCGAGGCCAGCGTGAAGGCTGCCAAGGCGGCTCGCCAGCGGCACCCGGCCGGTGGCCCGCACGACGACGACACTCCCGTCGTGGAGCTGGTCGAGGTGTCGACGGAGGAAGCCTCATACCGCGAGAAGTCCAAGCGGGTGCGCAAGTCGGCGTGAGCGGCGGCGCTGGCACCACGGTCACCGTCGGCGATCGCGAGCTCAAGCTCACCAACCTCGACAAGGTGCTCTACCCGGCGACGTCTGCTGGGCCGGCCGTCACCAAGGCGGAGGTGATCGACTACTACGTGCGCATCGCTCCCACGATCCTCCCGCACCTTGCCGGGCGGTGCATCACCTTCCTCCGCTTCCCCGACGGTGCCGACAAGCCGGGGTTCTTCGAGAAGCGGTGCCCGAAGCATCGTCCCGAGTGGGTGCAGACGGCTCTCGGGCCCGGCGATCGCAACGGCTCGATCGGCTACTGCCGTCTCGATGAGCCGGCCTCGCTGGTGTGGTCGGCGAACCTTGCCGCGCTCGAACTGCACGTGCCGATGGCGCTGGCCACCGATCTCGAAACGCCGCGGGCGGTGGTGTTCGACCTCGATCCGGGTGCGCCGGCCACGGTCGTCGAGTGCTGTCAGATCGCTCTGCTGGTGCGCGAGGTGCTCACGTCGGTCGGCTTGGAATCGTTCGCCAAGACGTCGGGTTCGAAGGGCCTGCAGCTGTACGTGCCGCTGAACACGGCGTGCGCGCACGACGCAGCCGGCGACTTCGCGCTCGCCGTCGGGCAGTTGCTGGAGCGCCAGCACCCGCGGCGGGTGACCACCACGATGGCGAGGGCAGTTCGGCCGGGGAAGATCTTCATCGACTGGAGCCAGAACGTGCGCCACAAGACGACCATCGGCGTGTATTC
>VFMC01000309.1:0-1533 GCA_006515795.1 Acidimicrobiaceae bacterium
CCGTGAGTGGGCGGCCATGCCCGACAGCAAGTCACGAAGTTGGCGACGGCTCCTCGACGAAGCGCTCGACTTCGCTGCTTCGCTCCCGCCACCGGCGAGGAAGCGTTGATGGCGGGTGTCCGGGTGGCGTTCCTCGGCGCTGCGCTGATCGCCACCTACCACTCCAAACGGCTGAAGCCGATTCCGGGATATCGCGCTCGCAGTTCATCGAGTGATGGCAGATCGGCAGCGGTGACCCCGACCGTCCAGTTGATGAGCCGGTCGGGAGGCGGTGGAGCTGGTCACTCGTGCTTCGCCGGCAGCGGAAGGCGGCGACCCATGACCAAGGCCATCATCACCAACGTCGCCGTCACAGCAGCTGGGTAGACGAGCGAGTACGCAACGACTGGATCGCCGGTGGTCAACGCGTCAGAGGCAGCCTGTAGGGCCGGAGCGTTGGTGGTGCTGCCCGCGAACAGGCCGGCCGTCTCGGCCGAGCTCAAGTCCAGCATCGAGCCAACCGCCCGGCACAGGCCTGCCAGCGCCAGGATCAGACCGACGGTCATCGTGCAGGCCATCACGCCCCGCGACGCATGCCGCTGAAGAAGGTCGGTCCCGATGCCAACCCGATCGTTTACGTGAACAGCACCAAGCCCAACCCACGCAGCACGGTCAGGCCCTGGGTGCCGCCGAACGACTCGTCGACCGCCCCGATGGTCAGACCGACGAACAACGCTGCGGCGGGCCCCAGGCTGACGCCACGGATACGCACAGCACCGGCGCCAGCGCCGAGCGCAATGGCGAGAAGCGCAAGAAGGACCGGGTCCTTGGCGAGCAGGTCAATGACGGCCGCGGGCCTACCCAGTCCTGTCGGACCCCGAGATCCAACGGCGTGGTTTCACAGGTCTCGCCATGCGCGCCGGACTGCGTTGATGGTGGCCTGCTCGTCGGCGCCGAGTTGCCGAGCGATCACGATCAGAGACTCCGCAGCGGAGTTCAGTCCAATGGTTCGTTCACGCGCGGTCGCCTTGCTCATCTCCAGGACGAAGCTGCCCTTGCGACCGTTCATGGCGATCACGGTGTCGGCTTCCAGCAGTTCGTAGGCACGTTCGATGGTGCCCTTGGCGAGGCCGAGATCGGCGGCAAGCTGGCGGATCGTTGGCAATCTGGTTCCGGCTTGCAGCGTGCCTGCCGAGACCATTCGCTTGATCTGTTCGCGCACCTGCTCGTAGACGGGAAGTGCCCGATCGGGGTCGATCGATAGGATCACGTCAGTACGGACTGGCGTCGTTCGGTCAGCAGGAAGTCGAGGCCGAGCCGACGGTTGTGCCACCACAAGTACAGCGCGTACAGCCAGGCGGTTGCACCGAGCAGTCGTCCCACCTGACCGATGGCGGGCATCAACGAGTAGCAGCCCCGTGCGACCAGTGCCAACGCGAAGAACGTGGCCGGCCGGGCCAGACCCCGGCCGATGGCAAGTTCGCGAGCGAGATCATCGGCTCGGGTCAGCTTGTGCGATACGGCGGGTCGGGGACGGCTGGCGACGCGCGTTTG
>VFMC01000309.1:1562-5107 GCA_006515795.1 Acidimicrobiaceae bacterium
CCGATCATTCGTCCAGCGTCCTGGCGCATCATGTAGTCGCCGACCGAACGCACATCCAGCCGAGCAGTGCGCGGGCCGACCCGTGGCCTGATGTGATGCAGCTCGGCAAGCATCGCCCCGACGGCGATGCCCCCGGCGCCCATCAGCAAGAGGTCGCCGTTCATCTGCGTGCCGAGCACCCAGACCAGGCATCCGGAGGACCCACCGACGAATCGCGCCCAGCGTGCCCGTCCCAGCCATCTGGCCAGCAGCCGCTGTTGATCCGGGTCGACCGCCAGGTGCTCGGCAATCTCTGATGCCTCGCCGTCGAAGCCCGCGAATTGAAGCGCATAGTTGACGATCACGAACAGGACGAGCGCCGCGAGGATCGTGAGCAACACGATGCTGGCGACGCCGGTGGTTCTTCCGGTGTCGTCGGTGCGAGCGACGAGCAACACCGGGGTCGCAATCGCGATCAGTGCCAGCAGAACCAGGGTGCGCCGCGAGAGCAGCCGCCTCCATCCGGTTGCAGTGCTCATCTCATGAACTCGCTTGACTGTCTCATTGTCATAAGACAATATGACAAAGTGCCGTCCAAGGCAAGAGCTGCCCGACCCGATGGCACGACAGCAACGAGGTGATACCGATGAAAGGTCACGACATCATCGATCCGATCGACGAACTGATCCCACCGTCACGTCCATGGTGGGTACGACTGTTCGTCGGTGTTGCGATCGTCTCGGTCATGGGCCTGGGTGCTGCGCTGTGGGGCTTCGGCTATGTGTTTCCGCAACCGGATTGTTGCGGAAGCACATCGGGCAGCGCCGAGATGTCGCTGACTGCCGACGGAACTGCCGTGACCGTCACCGCATTGATCTTCAACTCCAGCGGACGCGACTTGCGCATTTCCAGGGCCACTGCCGACCTTCCCGGTGCGAGAGTGTTGGGCATCGCCATGCTCGACGAGAGCAACAGCACCTTCCCGATCAGCCGCACCGAACCACTGCCCGCGGTGGTGGGCGCCAGGACGTTGCGTCGCCTGGTGATCACGTTCGTGCCCACGACCTGTGAGGACGAACCAGAACCCTGGGGCAGTGTGGCCGTCCACCTCGATGTGGTGAACGAGTCGTGGCCCTCCTTCGGCCGCACGTACACCATCCCCGATCCGGTTGTCGACCAGGGTCATTCGGTCTGGTCCCCCGACGCTGCGATCAACGCAACCTCGACCACACCGCTGGCCGCGGCCTGCGCGCTGCTGGGTCGCTCGTCCAACTGATCGACGACGCTTCGTCGGTCTCTGATCGAACCAGGTAGTGGCGCGGCCGACCATTTGGCCCCGACCGGGTCAGCTTCGTTGCCGCCCCGCGCATCGCGCCGCTCCATCTCAGCGGCGCGCGATTTTCCCCCTCAGACCACTGACCACGGCTGGCGCCACGCGATCATCCTGCTCTGCCAGCGACTCAACCCGATCCGCCGACACCGCGCCAACCCCCGCGGCATCAAACGCAAGTACCTCAAGTGGCACGTCAAGCGCTCACGACACCAGCACTGGCCCCGACCAACCCAACCACCCCAACCCACCATTCGAACACCTAACTGAACGGTATTGGGTCTAGCCGACATGGCCGATTTGGTCAATTGTCGTTGGATGAGTACATCGATTGCAGTTGCCGTCCGATGCGAGCGAGCGCTTCGCGTAGTTCCGACGGTTCGAGCACTTCGATCGAACTACCGAACCCACCCAGCTCGCCTGCCAACGCGTCGATGCTGAATCCGTTGATCTGCACGCGCACTCGCCCATCATCGGTGCTCGGCCCGATCTGTAGGCGGGTCGCCAGCAACCTCCGGCACAGCGTCAACCGTTCACGAACGATCAGGGCCGTTGCCGTGACCATGGTGGCAGCGCGCATGCCCTCCACTTCCTCGCTGATCGACCTCCATGCCGACGCGAGATCGAAGTTGGCGGGGCGCGTCGCCGCCTGACCAGTGGGCTCGATCGACGTGATGCGGTCGACGCGAAACGTTCTCCGCCCCTTCACAGTGTCGGCAACGAGATACCAGACGTTGCCCTTCGCGGCCAGGCCAAGCGGCTCGATGACACGCGTCGTGGCTTCGCGCCGTCGATCCGAGTACGACATCGAAACCTGCAAGCCCATGACGACACAACGTTGAACTTCGTCGAGATGTTGGGGAGCGAGACTCGGGGCTCGGTTGTTGCCCCATCCAGGTTGGTCGACGACGACTGCCGACGCGGCTGCTTGCGCGCCGACCCGGAATTGCTCGGGTAGCGCCCGGACCAGCTTGCGCAACGCCGCGCGGAGCTCCGGCGTCGCGGCCGCTGAAGGTCCGGCAACCAGGAACAGTGCTTGCGCCTCGGTCGAAGTGAGCCCGCTGAGGTCGGTGCGTCCTCCGCCCGCAAGGCGCCAACCACCATTGCGACCCCGTTGCGAGTACACAGGCAACCCGGCCAGGCCGAGCGCGTCGAGATCACGACGAGCCGTTCGCTCGGAGATCTCGAGCTCGGCCGCGACCTCGGCCGCCGTCACTCGTGAGCGTTGCTGTAGCAACAGCAGCAAAGCCACCAAGCGATCTGCGCGCATGATTCGATTCTTGCAAACAAACAGGCCACAAGGTGGCCAGTTTCGACACGAAGATGATCGCCATGACCAACACAACAGAACAACACGCGGGTCCCGCCTTCGAAGGGCCAAGGGCGATCTTCGCCAGTGCCATGGGTACGGCGGCGGCGGCGATCGATCGCGTCGTGCCGGAACAGTTCGGTGCGCCGACTCCGTGCTCCGAGCTCGACGTTCGCGACCTGATCAGCCACCTTCTGGCAGTCGCTGCTCGCGTCAGCGCGGTTGGGCGCGGGCTCGACGCGATGAGCACGCCCGACATGGTCGCGGCAGCAAACGACGATTGGTCGGGCGCCTGGAAACGGGCGATAGGCGACTACGCCGAAGCCTGGCGCGATGACTCAACCCTCGAGCAGATCGTCGTGCTTCCGTGGGCCACTCTGCCGGGTTCAGAGTTCTTGGCGATGTACGCAAGTGAGACGTCGATGGCCTCGATGGTTCAACACCTGCCTGCCGAGGGCCGCGTCGAGGCCTTCGAAGCGTTCAGGGCGACGATGTCAGTGGTTCCAGCCGACTGGAATGCGCCCTACGCCAATGCCGTGGCAGTTGCCGACGACGCGAAACCGATAGACAGGCTCGTGGCCTGGACCGGCAGGACCCCCTGAGTCAGCGTGCAACGAGCTTGGCGATCGCTTGCACCGTGTTGCGATTGCGAGCCGTCATCTTCTGACCGAAGAGCCGCTCGATCACCGACCCGCCATGTCATTCGCCGTGGCCAACGCGAGCAGGGGCAACCTCATCGCGCATCAGCGCCAGAGCTAAGGGTGAGCAGCCCCTTCGTGTGTGACAATCGGGCCCATGAAACGAGCCGTGGGCACACCGTCGGAGCGCCGTCGATGAACGCTCCGGCGACACCCGGCGAGGCCAGGTTCCGTGAGTGGGCGGCCATGCCCGACAGCAAGTCACGAAGTTGGCGACGGCTCCTCGACG
>VFMC01000310.1 GCA_006515795.1 Acidimicrobiaceae bacterium
GGCAGAGCGGTGGTTGCCTCGTGCCGGCAATCGTGAGGGCGGTGCCGAGCACGATCGGGCCGGTCATCGAACCGGGTCGGCTGTCGGCGATGAGACGCCAGCGTCCCGGTTCCCCGAGGTCGGCGGCGGTCGTCCAGGTTCCGTCGGCGGCGAGCACGGGGTGGAGGTGCTGGAACCCCGTCAGGTCGATCTTGACCAGCACCAGATGGAGCATTGCTCCGTGTGACTCGATGAACGAGGTGACCGGAGCGCCGTCGCGCTCGAGGTGGAACGACACGCTGGTCGCGGAGACGGAATCGGCAACGAGTCGGGTTCCGTCGACGGTGTCGACGAGCCCGAGGCCGGCATCGCCGTCGCCCATCGAGCTGTGTGAGCTCTCGTGCGCGCCAGTTGGCGAGTCGGCGTGCGAATCGGTGTGGGCGACAGAGTCACCGGTGTGCTCGTGGCCCGGCAACTTCTCACCCACCGCGTAGGCGGTGGCGAAGAGGCCGACCAGGAGGACCGAGTAGCTCCCGAGCCGCGAGAGCGCGCTCGACATCGGCTGTTCAGCCCGCCGCTGCAGGAACTGCGTCGAAACCGGCCTCGACGACGGCGGCGAAGATCGCGTCGAGGTCGAGTTGCGTGCCGTGCACGACGACGGCCTTGGTCGACAGGTCGACGTCGACGCCGCTGATGCCGGCGAGCTTGCCGATCTCGCCCTTCACCGCCGACTCGCAATGACCGCAAGTCATGCCGGGCACGCTGAATTGGATGGTGTCAGTGCTCATGGAGCGCTCCTCATGATCGGAGCAGCCGGTCGACTGCTCGGGTTGCTTCGTGTACCAGTTCGCCGGTGCGCTCGCGGTCACCCGATGCGGCGGCCCCTGCCACGCAGTGCTGCAGGTGCTCGTCGAGCAGCTGCAGCCCGACGCCCTGGAGCCCCTTGCTCACGGCAGCCAGTTGCGTGAGCACGTCGATGCAGTAGGTGTCGTCATCGATCATCCGCTGCAGGCCGCGCACTTGCCCCTCGATCCGCTTGAGCCGCGTGATCAGCTTCTGCTTGTCGCCGTGGTAGCCCGGGGTCACTTTGCCAGCATACCCCTTGGGGGTATCCTGCGCCAACCCGAACCACCCCTCAGGTCAGGGGCGCTCGGTGAAGGTGGCTCGGCGCTTTTCGAGGAAGGCGGATATGCCTTCCTGGGCGTCAGCACTTACGGCTGCCGACGACATCATCTCGACCGCCGACTCGTAGGCGGCCGCCTGGTCGAGACCCACCTGCGCATAGAAGCCGCGCTTGCCGAGGGCCTTCGATCTGGCGCTGCCCCGCGTGGCGCGGCCGATCAGGTCGCTGACCGCGGCGTCGAGCTCGGAGTCGGGAACCGCTCGATTGATGAGGCCCCACTCGGCGGCCGTGGCGGCGCTGATCGGATCGCCGGTCAGCGCCATCTCGAGAGCGCGCTTGCGGCCGACGTTGCGGGCCACGGCCACCAGCGGCGTGTGGCAGAACAGCCCTCCCTTACCACCCGGAATGGCGAAGGAAGCCGACTCTGCGGCAATGGCCAGATCGCAGGTGGCGACCAGTTGGCAGCCCGCCGCGGTGGCAAGGGCATGCACCCTGGCGATCACCGGCTGGGCGATCGACTGCACGGTGTCCATCATCTCGGTGCACACCTCGAACAGGTGCCGAGCGGTGCGCAGGTCGGCTCCGGCCATGTCGCCGAAGTTGTGCCCGGCCGAGAACACTGGCCCGTTGGCGGCGAGGATCACCCCGCTCGCTCCGCTTGCCCCGACCTCGCGGAGCACCGCCGTCAGCTCGACCATCACATCGAGGGCGAGGGCGTTGCGCTTCTCCGGGCGGTCGAGCGTGACGGTGGTGATGGGGCCATCGGTGGAGACGAGGACGGGCGAGGTGCTCACGTCGCCAGTGTCGCGCGCATCCGCCGCTCGATGCTGCTCAGGGATCCAGGCTCGGAGGCCCCGGCTCGGGATCTTGCCGCTTGCGCCGCCGTAGCGCAGCGAGCGGGCGGGCCGCCGGTCGTTTCCAGCCAACACCGTGCACCTTGCCGGGCGGCGGCCAGTGCGCGTCGCGGCTGTATGCCCACCACTCGAACGGGTTCACGTAGTACGAGCACGACTCGATCATCGACGACAGCGATGCCGTCCTGCCGCGTTTCATCCACAGCACCCATCCGGCGACCACGCCCCCGATGGCCCACGCTCCGTACAGCGCCAGGTAGAACGGGCCGAACCAACGCGCCTGCCAGACGTGCACGTCCTCGTGGTCGGTGATCAGCCGGCGTCGTCTTGCGCCGTCCACATCGCCGGCGCCCGAGATGACGTTGCCGATGGTGAAGGCGAAGCCGGCCTTCAGTCGTGCCCCGCGGCGGTACACGTGTCGGTTCTGGCGCCGACTCAGCGACGGTTCGTACCCGGCGGGCGACGAGGCCGCTCCCACGGCGTGAGCGAGCAGCGAGCCGGCCACCGGTACGGCTGCCCATGTGGAGTCGAGCACGAAGGCCAGCAAGCCGTGCCGGCGCCATCCATACACTCCGCGCCAGCCGGAGACGACTCCGTTGATGCCGGAGATCGCGGCCACGACGGCGCCGACGACGGGGTGGACCAGGCCACCGAAGTACCAACCGAGCACCGCGCCGGCAGCCCCCGTGACGCCGGCCTCCGCCAGCCTGCCTGCCCCCGCGCCCGCAGTGTCCGACGCGGACCCGGCAGGCTCGGCGGACTTGCCCGGAGCTGCGGGCCTGGCCGGGACTGCGGGAGAGTCACCATCCTGCACCCCGTCGACCGTACCGGACCCGGCAATGCGCGCAGCGCCGGCCGCGATCCGCGCCTTGGTGCCCCCTCAGGGGCTCGAACCCTGAACCAACGGATTAAAAGTCCGCTGCTCTACCATTGAGCTAAAGGGGCGAGCCGGGTACGAGAGCGAGGGAGACGACGCCCGCTTCGGTCCGGAACCCGGGCTGAGAGCGTATCGGCCCAATCCATCTGCATCGGCGAGGCCGAAGTTGGCGGGTGCCGGTCAGGAGCGGGCCGAG
>VFMC01000311.1 GCA_006515795.1 Acidimicrobiaceae bacterium
CACGATGCCGGCTCCACCACAACCGATCACCTTCGTGGCACCGAGTGCGACGACGATCTCCAGTGTCGATACGGCTGCCGGAGCGCCGACGCCAGGACTCACCAGGGCCACCGCCTCACCGCAGTGATCGATCACGCAGATGGCGTGGTCGCCATGTTCGAACGGCACGTGGTGGATCGGCTCGATGCCCTCGGTGCGCTGGCGCACCACGTCGCCGAACCAGCAGAGCACTGCCCGCTCGGGGAAGCCGAGCCGTGGGCGATGGATCGACGGGTTGATGACCGCTTCGGACGACGGGTCGAACTCGAACAACGGATGATCGTTCGGAATCATCGAACAGCACCGCGTCGGTTCACGGCTCGCCGATCTTCCTGCGGATCTCGACGATCCTCTCGCTCGCATGGTTGGCGTCGGCGCCCTTGTCGTCGAGCAGCTTGGAGCGGTCGAGCCGCGCCTCACGCTCGGCCTTGGCCAAGTCGGCGCGGGCGATGGCGGCGTCGGTTCCATGCTCGTGGATGAAGTCGGCCCATTCGACCAGCGCCTCGACCATCTCGTCCTCGGGCACCACCGCTACGTTGATGCCCTTCACGAAAAGATGGCCACGCTTGTTGCCTGCGGCGATTCCGATGTCGGCCTCGCGAGCCTCGCCCGGACCGTTGACCACACAGCCCATCACCGCCACCTGCAGAGGGATCTTCCTATCGCCGAACGCCTGCATCGCCCGGGTGGCCACATCGATCACATCGATTTCGGCACGTCCGCAGCTGGGACAGGCAATTAGATCGACGTTCTTGCGCTCGCGCAAGCCGAGCGCTTCGAGGAGCTGGCGGCCGGCGCGGGCCTCCTCCACCGGGTCGGCGGTGAGGCTGTAGCGGATGGTGTCGCCGATGCCTTCGAGCAACAGCGTGGCAATGCCGGCCGTTGCCTTGAGCAGCCCGGTCGGCAGCGGCCCAGCCTCGGTCACACCGAGGTGCAGCGGTGCGTCGGTGACCTCGCTGAGCTGGCGGTAGGCCTCGACCATCAGCGGTACGTTCGACGCCTTGACGCTGATCTTGTACTGGTCGAAGCCGACCTCGTCGAACAGGGCCATCTCGTGCTTCGCGCTCTCGACCATGGCCTCCGGCTTGATCCCGCCCCACTTCTCGTACAGAGCCGGGTCGAGCGATCCGCCGTTCACGCCGATGCGGATCGGGATGCCGCGGTCCTTGGCCTCGGTCGCCACCGCCTTGATGTGCTCGGCCTTGCGGATGTTGCCCGGGTTGAGCCGCAGCCCGTGCACACCGGCCTCCATCGCCGCCAACGCCATTCGGTACTGGTGGTGGATGTCGGCGATGACCGGGATCGGAGAGCGCGGCACGATCTGGGCAAGGCCCTCGGCAGCCTCGGCCTCGTTGCAGGTGCATCGGACGATGTCGCAGCCGGCAGCAGCCAGGGCGTAGATCTGCTGCAACGTCCCCTCGACGTCGGCGGTCTTGGTGATCGTCATCGATTGCACCGTGATCGGCGCGTCGCCACCGACGGCCACTTTGCCGACGTGGATCTGACGGGTGCGACGGCGTTCGAACCGCGCCGCGGTGCTCACTGGCTCACTCACGCTCCAAGTGTGGCACCGGGCGATGGTTTCGCCCGATCACCCGAGCGGACGCACGATGTCGAGGTAGAGGCCGGCGAGCAGCAAGAACACGAGCAGGCCCATCATCGTGAGCGCCACCGGGATCATCTTGGCGACGTCGGCGCGATACGGCTGCTGGCCCCTGCGGCTGCGGATCCGCTCGTAGGTGGCGATCGCCGCGTGGCCGCCGTCGAAGGGAAGCATCGGGAACAGGTTGAGCAGACCCACGAAGACGTTCACTCCGGCGAGCATGATCAGGATGCCGCCGACGCCGGTCTCGCCACCGATGAGGTCGCTGTACCTGCTGACGCCGACCACGGTGGTGGGTTGCGTCGACTGATCGGTGTTCGACCCGGACAGGTGGGAGTAGATGTTCACCGGGTTGAGCACCTTCACCACCCCGCCGACGCTGAGCCAGGCCGCCTCGCCGAGATCGGTGACGCTGTGCCTCGCCGCATCGACGATCGACATGCCCTGCCAGTCCTGCTGCGACCCGGATTGCACGCCCATGTAGGCCTTGCCGAGGTTCGGACCAGGATTGGGGTTGTTCACGAGGTTCACCATGATGGTCTGTTGCACCCCGTCACGCTCGACCACGAGGGTGACGGTGTCGCCCGGTGTACGGCGCTGGATCTGGCTGACGAACTGATCGGCGCTCGCGATCGGCAAGCCCTCGAGCGAGACGATCACGTCGCCGGCCTCCACGCCGGCGATGTCGGCCGGGTCATGCTGCACCACTTTGCCGATCGCGACCTTCCCGTTCGGTTGGAGCTGCCCCTTCGTGGCGTACACACCGAACAGCAGTGAAACGGCGATGAGCATGTGCATCAGCGAACCGGCACAGATCACCAGCATCCGCTTCGGGTACGACTGGTTGCGGTAGGCGCGAGGCTCGTCTTCGGGGTCGACCTCGTCGAGGTTGTTCATGCCGATGATCCGGACGTACGCGCCGACCGGATAGGCACGCACCCCGTATTCGGTCTCGCCGCGGCGGAAGCTCCACAGCTTGGGACCCATGAACAAGAAGAACTGGGTGGCCTTCATCCCAGTCCAGCGGGCCGTCACGAAGTGACCGACCTCGTGCAGGAAGATGCATACGAGCAGCAGCACCACGAAGACGAACGACCAGACGCTCGCCACGGCCAGCCATGCGAGCAGCGCCGCGATGATGCCGAGGCCGACCACCGCTCGTGCGCCGCCGGCGGTGTCTTCGACGCCGGGCGTGTCGCTCGCGCCGCCGGCCAGGATCTCGTTGCGGAGCTTGACGTAGCTGGTTTCGTTCGGCGGGTGGACGACCTGATCGGGCGTCGAACCACCATCGAGCGCGGTGTGGGCTTGTTTCACTTGCGGACCTCCGAGATAGCTGACATCGCCACTTCACGAGCGCGCCGATCGGCGGCGATGATGTCGTCGACCGCAGCGAGCCGCCGAGGAAAGCATCGACCGCCACCTCATTGGCCGCGCTCAGCCACGCCGGAGCCGTACCGCCGCAGCGTCCCGCGGCGTAGGCGAGGGCCAGACATCGAAACGTGACCGTGTCGGGGGCCTCGAAGTCGAGACGCCCGAGCGTGGCCCAATCGATCCTCCCGAAGGGCGTGCGAATGCGGTTCGGGTAGGCGAGCGCGTAACCGATCGGTAGGCGCATGTCGGGCAGGCTGAGCTGGGCCATCGTGCAGCCGTCGGTGAACTCCACCATCGAGTGGATCACGCTCTGCGGATGGACCACCACCTCGATCTGATCGAACGGTGTTCCGAACAGCTCGTGGGCCTCGATCACCTCGAGTCCCTTGTTCATCAACGTCGACGAGTCGATCGTGATCTTGGGGCCCATGGTCCACGTGGGGTGATGCAGGGCGGCCGCGACGTCGACGTCGACCAACGACTCGGCCGTGCGCCCACGGAACGGGCCGCCGCTGGCGGTGAGCACGATGCGGGCCACCTCACCGCGGTGGTCGACCGAA
>VFMC01000712.1 GCA_006515795.1 Acidimicrobiaceae bacterium
CCCGGCGGCCCAGCCGGTGGCCCAGCCCTACTGCCCGCCGGTGGTGGCGACCTGCGAGGCGGTGCCGTGGAGCGTGGCGATCGACGAGCGCGTCTCGCCGGCCGTGGACTGCAACCCCGTGCGCACGCAGCACACGCTGGTGGCCACGGTCTTCGACCAGAACGGCAACCCGCTGCCCGGGCAGCGGGTGGAGTGGATCCTGGCGCGCTACGGCGACGCGGTGGGCGACATCGTGGCCCACGACGACCAGTACGGCGACGGCGCCATCGCCCCCATCCGCAACGGCCGGGTCGCCAACAACGGCAACAAGATCGACAACGCCTACGCCCTGTCGGTGACGAACTACGACTCCGAGGGCATCGACGCGGGCAACAACTACCCCTACCTCTCGCCCGACGGGGCGCGGCTGCCCGACATCGTCGTGGGCCGGGGCCAGTCCTGGCTGACGATCACCTCGGGCCGCGAGGGCATCACCGAGATCATCGTCTACGTGCCCGCGATCCGCGACGGCACCAAGCACAAGATCTGGGCCAAGAAGATCTGGGCGGACTACGAGGTCACCTTCCCCGCCGACGCGGTGAACACGTTGCCGACGCCAACGGCACGGCCGAGTTCGTGCTCAGGAACACCGGCGGCGCGACGGGCGTGAACCGCGTGCGCCTCACGGCCCAGGGCGCCTTCTACGGCGAGACCTGCCCCCGTTCGCGCATCGTCAGCAAGCGCTGGCAGAAACCCGCGCTGGCCGTCGAGTGCACCTACCCCGAGGGCACCACGGCCGTCGCGGGCCACCCGTTCGCCAAGGAGATCCGGGTGCGCAACACGGGCGACGCGCCCGCCGAGGGCGTGGTGCTCGAGGACCGCCCGGACGCCGGGCTCACCATCGTCGAGGGCAACGGCACGATGGAGCTGGGCACGCTGGCCGCCGGCCAGGAGGTCGTGCAGCGCCTGCGGCTCGTGGGCGAGGCCGAGGGCCGCTTCACGAACACCGTCTCCGTGCGCGACGCGCGCGGCGGCGTGACGGCCACGAACACCTGCCCGGTGGAGCTCGTCGCCGGCAAGCTCGAGATCACCAAGCGCTGCGAGCCCGCCCGCGCCCAGAACGGCAGCGAGGTGCGCTTCGTGGTCGTGGTGAGCAACACGGGCCGCGGCCCGCTCGAGAACGTGGTCGTGGTGGACGACTACCCGCTCGGCATCACGCCGCAGAGCCAG
>VFMC01000312.1 GCA_006515795.1 Acidimicrobiaceae bacterium
TCTCTATTCCTAGACCGACCCTTTGAGTGCCCAGGCCGATGTACATCGCCGCGGCCGTCGCCCAGAGGGTGAGGAGCTGGCTCTGCACCCGCCAGCCGGGACCGCGCCAGAGGGCGACGCCGAGCGCGGCGGCCGCGGCGATGCCACCGAGCGCGCCAACCCCGGCGAGGCTCTCGAAGGTAGCGACCACGCCGCGAACGGCGTAGGCGGGAACCTGGGCGATCGAGCCGCCCGTCGACTCCTCGGGCGAGCGGCCACCCCATGCCGCCCACCACCATGCCTGGGCGAGCGCCGACGGAACCGTGGCCACCGCCAGGGCCACCCACCGACGTCGGAGAAGGAGGAAGATGGCGATTCCGCCGAGGACGATCCCGCCGAACCCCGATGACATCGCGCCGATCACGGCGATGACCGACCCGGCGACGTCGCGTCGATCAACAGGCCCGTCGTGGTCGACGAGGATGAACTGCAGCAGGAAGGCCAGCAGTGAGAGCCCGTATGTGATCTGTACCGCGAACACGATGTTCTCCCATCCGGCCCCGAACACGAGCAGGCCAGCGCCCACGAGGGTGGACGTCCACGGATGCACTCCCGCCCGGCGGCACAACACGCGGACGGCGAGGACGATGCACACGTGGATGAGCATGTTCAACGCCAGGAAGGGCCAGTACGAGTCGATGCCGAACACGTTGTCGAGCGCGCCGAAGAGCAGCAGTGGTGCGGTCATCCAGTGGCCTGCGGTGGGAAGCAGGAGCCACTCGTGCCAGCCGAAGTCGTGACGGATCTGAGTGCGGGTGACGATGAACGCCCAGTCGTCGCGGATGAACCACTGGTGACGGCCGACGATGAACATGACCGGAGCGGTGACGGCCAGCGCGACCCGGAAGCCCCACGCGGCCGCAAGGTCGGTGCACGTCCAGGCCCACATCTTGCTGGCGCGGCGCTCGATCTGCGTCGCCAGGTTCGTCGCCAGGTTCGTCGCCGAGTCGGTCGCCGAGTTGGTTGCCGGTTTCACTGCTGGTCCGCGGTGGGAGGTTTGCGGAGCACCACGATGACCGACAAGCCGAACGGCAGCCGGGCCCACCGTCGCTTCAGCAGGAGCGCCTCGAACTGGAGCATCCACGTGAATGGCCGGTTGATCCAGCGCAAGCCGCGCGGCATCGGCTTCACGTCGGAGTCGGCGGAGGCGACGCCGACCCGCATCAGCACGAGCCGTCGAACCGCGGCGACCGGGAACAAGACGGTGTTCGCGTAGGTCGCCCGAACGACCTCGAAGCCTGCCCGCCGGGATCGCTCGGACAGCTGGTGCAGGCTGTACCGGCGCTGGGTGTGCAAGGCCTCGTCGTGCCCACTGCGCATCCACTCGTACGCTGCCCCACGTACGAACGCGACTCCGCCCGGCCGCAGCACGCGGTACATCTCGGCCAGTGCCCGCTCGTCGCCGCCGTCACCAGGGATCTGGACCAGCACATCGAAGCTGCAGGCGATGTCGCAGCTCTCGTCCGGGTACGGCAGGTCTGTGGCCGATGCCAGTACGACCTTGTGCTCGCCTCTCGTGCGACAGAAGCGCAAGGCGTGCTCGACCACATCGAGGCCACCGACGGTGGCATCGGCGCCGTACCGTCGCAACCAGGTGAGATTGCCGCCCGTGCCGCAGCCGAGGTCGACGACGACCCGTTCGCCAGCCGGCCGCAGGAACGGGCGTGCCGACTCGACCACGGGATCGAAGAGAGCGGCCTGCACATCGCGCATCCCGACGAACCACCAGTAGGTGTCTTCCAAGTGGTGGAGCTGCTCGAAGTCCTCATCGCGCACGGCGCACCACCATTCGGAACCACAGGCCGGCGAGTTGGCCCGCGCTGTGGGCGATCGCCGGAAGTCGGAAGAACTGAGATCGACCCGCGGGCCGGAAGTAGTGATGAACGGGTGTTTGCACGAACCGGGCGCCGCGCTCGGAGAAGCTGCGCATCATCTCGACGCAGATCACCCCACTCGTCGACGAGAGCGGCCGATCGACGATCAACTGGCGGCGGAAGAGCCGGAAGTCGCAGTCGGTGTCGCGCACCGGTAGGCGGAACAGCAGCTTCACGGTGTGGTGGTACACCCTCCCGATCACCTTGCGATACAGGGGATCACCGCGGCCGAGCTTGTAACCCTGCACGACATCGACGTCATCGGTCGCCAACGGCACCAGCAGAGCGGCCTCTTTCGCGTCGTACTGTGCGTCGCCGTCGGTGTAGAAGATCCAGTCGAATCGGGCGGCGGTGAACCCGGTGATGAGTGCGCCGCCGTAGCCGCGGTTGCGATCGTGATGGATCGGGCGGAGCCATGGACGGTCGAGCGCGAGGCTGTCGAGCAGCTGCCGGGAGTCGTCGGATGAACCATCGTTCACCACGATGACCTCGAGCTCGGCAACCAACGGCGACAACGCGGCGAACACGTCGTCGATCAGGCCCCCGATCGTGGACTGGTCGTTGTAGCAGGGGAACATCGCCGAAATGGCCAGACCGGTCATGATCCGTCCGTGAGCCCGGCGTGCTGAAGCTGGTCGAGCGCCGACTCGACCCGCTCGACCTCGGGGTCGGTGAGTTGCGGGAAGCACGGCACGCTCACGCATTCGGCGGCCCACCCCTCGCTCTGCGGGCACGGAGCGCGCCGGAAGTGGAGGTATGCAGGACCGAAGTGCCGGCGCTGCTGCCCGGTATCGAGCCGCGATCGAGCGGCGTCGGTCGTTCCAGTCGTGGAGGTGGTCGAGACCGAGGCGGAGCCACGCCGCCTCCAGCTCCGACATGCGGAAGTTCTGGGCGATCGACTCGTGAACGTACTGGTCGGACATGCCGTGCACGCGGAGGCGTCGAACCCGCTCGGCGAGCTCGGGCCGATGTGTGACCACCGCACCGCCGTCGCCGATCCCGCCCAGGTTCTTCGTGGGATAGAAGCTGTAGCAGACCGCCGCCGACCGAGGTTCGACGCGTACGGCGCCATGGGCCTGCGCCGCATCCTCGATGATCGGCAGGTCGACGTCGGGGAGCGTTGCCGGCCTCCCGTACAGGTGCACCACCACGACGGCGCGGGTGCGCTCGGTGACGGCGTGGCGCGCCAGCGCGGGATCGATGTTGGCCGTGCCCGCTTCGACGTCGACCGGCACCGGAACCGCGCCGACTGCGCACACTGCAGCGGCGGTGGGCACCGCCGTGAAAGCCGGCACGATCACCTCGTCGCCGGCGCCGACACCGAGCGCGGCGAGGCTCAACTGGAGGGCTGACGCGCCCGACGACACGGCGACGGCATGAGGTGCGCCCATCGCCGCGGCGAGCTCGAGTTCGAAGGAGTCGGTCTCGGGTCCGAGCAGATACACCCCCCGGCGCGTGACGGAAGCGGCCAGTTCCGAGAAGCGATCTGCCATGGCGAGAACCTACGTCATTGGCGATCAACTCGCTGTCGGACTCGAACGACCCGATGTCGATGCGCCGGTGCTCGTCGGGCCATTCGATCGACTTCACCTCGCTGCCAGCACCGGCAAGACCGGCCGCCATCGTCGCCAGGTCGACGAGCGCGTGGTGCTGCGGGTGGCCCACGTTGTACACCTGGCCGACTCCCGCCTGGCCGGCGCAGCTCACCAAGGCATCGACGACATCGTCGATGAACAGGCAGTCGCGCCGCTGATCGCCGCTGCCGAACAGTTCGATCGTCTCGCCGAGCAGAGCCTTGCGGATGAACACGGGCAGGAAGCCGAGCTCGTTGCTCGACAGGCGCTGTCGCGGCCCGTACACGTTGGTGAGGCGCAGCGAGGTGATCGGCATCGCGTGCGCGCTGGCGTAGACGAGGTGAAGTTGCTCGCCGGCCAGCTTGGCCACGCCGTTCACGTCGACGGGTCGCACCCGGTGATCCTCGTCGACCGGGAACCGGATGGCGCGCCCGTACACCTGCCGGGTGGAAGCGTGCACCACCCGCGCGTGCGGGTTGACAGTGCGGAGCATCTCGAGGAACCGAACGTGGGTGAGCGCGTTCAGGTAGAGGTCGCGTTCGGGTTCGACCATCGACGCGGTGTGGCTCACCTGACCGGCGAGGTTGAAGATGACCTCAGCACCATGGAGCAGCTCGGCGACGCGCTCGTCGCCGATGTCCGCGATCAACACGTCGGCCTGGCACCCTTCGATGTTGCGGCGATCGCCGCCATGGCCTTCGACGAGGGCATCGATCACCCGAACCTCGGCGCCGGCACCGGCAAGCTGGTGGACGAGGTTCGATCCGATGAACCCGAGGCCGCCGGTGACCACGCAGCTCACGCCGGCGAAGGCGTCAACTTTGGGGCGGCCGGCCATGCGCATAGCCGAGCATCGTAGGCGCGATGGCTTGGCCGGGCTCGGCGGAGCCCCGAACCCGACAGGCTGGCGAGTGCCGCGATCGCTTCGGTCAGCGGTCTTTCAAACGCTTCGCCGGTGCAGCACCCGGGTCGACGGGCCACGCGTGCTTGGGGTAGCGGCCGGCCATCTCCTTGCGCACGTCAGCCCACGACCCGCTCCAGAATCCGGGCAGATCGGCGGTGATCTGGATCGGGCGGTCAGCGGGTGACAGCAGCTCGAGCGTGACCGCAACCTCGTTGCAGACGGTCGGGTGCACAGTGGTGCCGAACAGGTCCTGGACGCGTACCGAGGCCGTCGGGTTGGCGCGGGTGTAGTCGACGGGTACCCGCCGTCCGCTCGCCGTGTCGAGCGCCGCGGGCGCGAGTTCGGCCAGCGACATCTGCTGGTCCCACGAGAGCAGGTTCGACAGCAGCATCGCCACATCGAGCCTCTCCAGATCGGCCCGACCGGTCGCGTGCAGGAGGTATGGGGCGAGCCATTCGTCGAGGGTGTTCAACAGTCGAGCGTCACCGAGGTCGGGCCAACCGGCCTCGGGCTGGTGGCGCCTGACGAACGCGACCCGTGACCGGAAGCCTTCGGCGAGGCCCATGTCGAGCTGGGCGAGGCGCGTGGCCCGCACCCGATCGAGCAACGCCTGCACCGTGGCCGGACCGACGGCAGGCGGGCGCCGGGTGTCGCTGAGCACCATGTTGCCGAGCCGCGTCTCCACCCTCACCACGAGGTCTCCGGCAGCCTTGTCCCACAGCATCGACTCTCGGCGATCGACGTCGCCGGCGAGCATCGCTTCCAACTCGTCGGCGTCGAGGCCGGCCGCCAGCCGGGCGCGCGCCGAGGTGCGATTGCCGTCGAGGTCGGCCGCGACGATGAACTGCTCGCGTGCCAGCGGGTCGTCCTTGGCGATCCAGGCGCCGCCGCCGGTGCGCAGCTGGAACTGGCCGGGCTGGCTCCGGCGGGTGGCGACGCGATCGGGGTAGGCGAGCGCCAGCAGGGCACCGCACCGGGCCGAGTCGATCTCGGCGAACACGATCCGGATGCCACCTCGTTCGGCGATCCCGAGTGCTCGATCGCGGACGTGTTGCACGGCGCGGTGGTCGGCCCGTTCGTCGCGGGTGTCGCCGGTGACGATGCTCACCCGAAGTGCGAGATCGCAGGGGAGATCGTCGAGGCGGCCGCGCATGATGTCGCGCTCGTCGATGAGCGCGGCGACGATGCAGGCCAACGGCCGGTCGGCGGGTGGTGCCGCCACCACCATGCGGGCGAGGCGCGGATGAACGGGCAGCGCCAGCATCGCCCGCCCTTGGGGCGTGATCGTTCCGCTCGGGTCGAGCGCCTCGAGCTCGGTCAGCAGGGCGCGGCCGGACTGCAGCGCCTTCGGTGGAGGGGCGTCGATGAAGGCCAACGACTCGGGCGTGGCGTTCCACGCTGCCAGTTCGAGCACCAACCCGGACAGGTCGGCCTGGGTGATCTCGGCCGGCAGGTGGGGGAGCCGCGTTCCATGCTCGAGCTTGCTCCACAGCCGGTAGCACACGCCTGGTTCGGTGCGGCCGGCACGACCGGCGCGCTGATCGGATGAGGCGCGGCTGCTGGTGACGGTGGTGAGGCGGGTCATTCCCGATCGCGGGTCGAAGCGTGGCACGCGAGCCAATCCGGCATCGACCACGACCCGGATCCCGGCGACGGTGAGCGACGATTCGGCGATGTCGGTGCTGAGCACCACGCGACGCCGACCGGGGGGAGAGGGTGCAAGCGCGGCGTCCTGATCGGCCAGGGCGAGCGCGCCGGCCAACGGGCGCAGGTCGACGTCGGGGCTCACCCGGTCGCGCAGGAGCGCCTCGACGCGTCGGATCTCCCCGATGCCGGGGAGGAACACCAGCACATCGCCGAGCTCGACGCGAAGCGCGGTGAGCACTGCCTCGGCGGTGGCCTGCTCGACCCGGGTGCCCTTGGCGAGCGGGAGCGACCGCACCTCGACCGGGTGCGGCTGTCGGGAGTGGCCGACATCGCCAGCAGGCGCAGGTCGGGACGAACGGTGGACCTCACGTCGAGGGCGAGGGCGAGGCCGAGATCGGTGGGCAGGTTCCGCTCGTGCACCTCGTCGAAGATCACGATGGCAACACCGGGCAGCTCGGGGTCGTGCTGGAGGCGGCGAGTGAGGACGCCTTCGGTGACCACCTCGATCCTCGTCTCGCCGCTGATCATCCGCTCGTCACGGGTCTGGTAGCCGACGGTGCGCCCGACCGGTTCGCCGAGCAGTGCGGCCATGCGCCGCGCCGCTGCTCGCGTGGCCAGCCGGCGCGGTTCGAGGACCACGATCCGCCGACCTTCGACCCACGTCTGGTCGAGCAACCAGAGTGGCACGACGGTGGTCTTGCCGGCGCCAGGTGGCGCCACGAGAACCGCTGCGTGGTGGTCCTGGAGCGCAACCCCGAGCTCGTCGAGGACGTCGACGACGGGCAGATCGCTGACGGGACCGGGGATCGGCACGGTCAGCTACCCATCATCCTGGGCCGGTCATGCTGGGGCCGTTCAAGCTGGGCCGGCGGATCAGCTGCCGAGTGCAGGCGTGCCGTGGAAGGGCCCCGGATCGGTGGAGATCGGCAGGCTGGGGCGCGACCACGCGGTCGCGGTGGCGATCACGTCGGCGACCCTGCGCCACTCGGCGGCGCTCCACCCTTCGGCGACGGCCTGCACGGTGCCGTCGGTTCGGAGGAACACGAACGCGGGGAGCTGGTTGAGGCCGAGACCCTTCACGAAGCTGCGGTCGGGGTCGCAGTACACGAGGAACTCGTCGGCGAGTGGCCCGAGGAACGCACGGGCCTCGTTCTGCGGACATGTGACCACGAAGTTGACCCTCGCGTCGGAGCCGCGGAAGCCATCGAGGATGCGTGCCGCCGTCTTGAGGATCCACGAACTCTCGTTGGTGTACGGATCGAGCACCACGCAGGCCAGGTGGAACGTGGTGAGCCACTCCTCGAGCGGGCGCGAGTCGCCGTCGAGCGCAGCGAGCGTGATGTCGGGCGAAGGGGAGAGGGCCACGGCACAACGGTAGCAAGTGAACCCCGCCACCCCCCAAGCACCCCACCCCCACCCCC
>VFMC01000313.1 GCA_006515795.1 Acidimicrobiaceae bacterium
GGATGGCGCGGCTCGAAGTGCGCGTGTTCCTGGAGGCGCTGGTGCGTCAGGTCACGTCGATCGAGATCGTTGGTGAGGTCGAACGGGTGCGCAGCAACTTCATCAACGGCATCAAGCGTTGCCCAGCCACGATGTGGTGATCCGTGCGCCACACCGCGCTCCCGAACCCAACTTTGTCGGTCCCGACACGGTCAGCCGGTCGAGACCGACAAAGTTCGGATTGCGGACGTGGGTGGTGGTCAGCGGCGGAGCTCGAGCACGAGGTTGAACGGCGTGGCCGCTGCTCGCCGCACCCGTGTGAATCCGGCCTCGGCAGCCACCTGGCTGAGACGCTCGAACCCGGCTTGGGCTCCGAGCGCCAGACCGACGTGCTGCGATTGCGACGCAGGCGTGCAGATCAACGTCGAGGCCGCGTAGAACAACCGACCGACCGGGTTGAGGTTCTCCTCGACCGTGTCGCCTGCGGCGGGTTCGACGAGCATCACCACGCCGTCGGCGGCCATCGTGGACAGCGCGTGGCGCAAGGCGCCCACGGGATCGCCCATGTCGTGCAGGCAGTCGAAGTAGCAGATGAGGTCGTAGCCGTCGCCCGGGAAAGCTGCCGCTGATGCTACGGCGAAGCTCGCGTTTGAGGTGACCCCGGTCTTGGCTGCAGCAGCACCGGCCGCTTCGATCGACGGGCCGTGGTAGTCGAAGCCGCTGAACGTCGAGTTGGGGAAGGCGTTGGCCATCAGGATCGTGGATGCCCCATGCCCGCACCCGACGTCGGCCACGCGGCCGCCGGCGCCCAACTTCTCGACCACACCGGAGAGCGAAGGCAGCCAATCGGTGATGAGTGAGGCTGCGTAACCGGGCCGGAAGAAGCGCTCGGTGCCCTCGAAGAGGTCGTGGTGGTGCTCGTGCCAACCGAGGCCGCCGCCACGCCGGAACGCATCGGTGATCTTCTCGTCGGCCTTGCCGGCGGCGGTGACGACCTGGAACCCTCCGCAGAGGAAGGCGGGGCTGTCGTCGTTGGTGAACGCCTCTTCCTGCTCGGGCGAGAGCGACCAACGGCCGTCGCCGTCGTAGGTGACGAAGCCGGTCGCGGCCTGAGCCGACAGCCACTCGCGAACGTTGCGTTCGACGGTTCCCGTCGCCGCGGCGAGCTCGGCGGAAGTCGCCGAACCGAGCTCGGACAACCTGCGGTACAGGCCGAGCCGGTCGCCGATCACGACGAGCGCGGCGTTCAGGACCGAGCCGAAGTCGCCGACCGCTTGTTCCACGAGGCGACCGAGCGCTTCGGGATCGATGGTTCGTTGCGTCATTGTTCTCTCCTTGTCGATGCCGGCCCTGATGGCCGGTGAGAACAGGATCGGCTGCACGGTTGCAACGCGATTGCAACGGCGATTGCAGGGCCGTTGCAAACGCGCCCGTTCACGCTGGGGCCATGACCACACATCAGACACACCCAACCACCATCACCACAGCCGACCCGATCGGCTCCTTCCTCACCGCCCTCTCGAGCGGGGCCGGCATCCCGGCCGAGATCTACGCACCTGACGCCACACTCGACGCGACGGTTCCGAACTGGCGGCTGGGCCAGCAGGGCGGGTCAGCGGTTGCCGCCGAGCTGTCGCGCTGGTACCACTGCCCCACGACACTCGAGCAAGTGCAGCGGCGCTCGTTCTCGGGGGGCGAAGCCGTGGAGGTGGATCTCAGCTGGACCGAGGACGGCATCCCGCACGCGGCCCATCAGATGCACCTGATCTCCGTAGGCGACGGCGTGATCACCTCCGCTACGGTCTTCTGCGGAGGACGCTGGCCGGCCGCGCTCTTGGCCGAGATGGAGGCAGCACGTGCAGGTTGACACGCCGAGGATCGCCTGTTCACTCGATCAGCTCATCGCCGGCGCGACGCACCGCACGGCGGTCCGCACGGCTGACGCCAGATCCGGCGCTTCGTTCGAGCGGTTGTCGATAGATGGCGAGTCGTACTTCCTCAAGATCCTGTCGGCCGACACCGACTGGATCATGAGGGTCACGGGCAACACGACCAACTGGGAGTTCAAGGTTTGGAAGGCCGGCATCTACCAGCGCACGCCATCGGTCGTCGATCACGCGATCGTTGGAATGGCGCTGGAGGGCGAAGGCCCAACAGCGCGATTGTCGATGCTGATGACCGACCGCAGCAGCGACCTCGTCCCGCCCGGCGACGACATGCTGCCGCTCGAGCACCACCTCGGTTTCATCGATCACATGGCGACGTTGCATGCGTCGTTCCTCGGTTGGCACGACGACATCGGTCTGCAAGACCTGGCCCGTCGGTTCCTGTTCTTCTCCCCCGAGGTCATCGCCGCCGAGCTCGAGGTCGACGAGGTGCCCCACACGGTTGCGGTCGCCGACCGAGGATGGGCTCTGCTCGCCGAGCGAGCTCCTCGGCTGAACGATCTCGTGCGGGCAATCCATCGCGATCCCGATCAGCTGGCCGAGGCGATGCGCACCACACCGATGACGTTCGTACCGGGAGACTGGAAGCTCGGCAACGTCGGCCGTCGAACCGACGGTCGCACGGTGCTGCTCGACTGGGCCTACCCCGGCGAGGCCCCACCTTGCTGGGATCTCACCTGGTACCTCGCATTGAACAGGGCCCGCGTCCCGATGTCGAAGCAGGCCACGATCGAGACCTACCGCGACCGGCTCGAGCACCACGGCGTCGACACAACGGGATGGTGGGAACGCCAGCTCGGGCTCGCGTTCGTCGGCATGGCCGCGACCTTCGCTTGGGAGAAGGCGGTCGGCGATCACGACGAGCTGGCGTGGTGGGAGAGTGCCGCACTAGCCGGTGCCAGTTGGCTCGGTTGAGCATCGGGCCGCGGGTCAGCTGACGCGGGCGGCGACCGCTCGTTCGAAGGTCTCTGCGTGTGAACCGGCTTCGAGGAGCAGAGCGTGCCCGGCGCTCATCGCGACAGATCGCGCCGCGCCGGAGCCGGTGTCGTCGGCGACATCTGATGCGATCCACCATGCTTCG
>VFMC01000314.1:0-3339 GCA_006515795.1 Acidimicrobiaceae bacterium
CCGTCTGGGCAGGCGTGTCGGGGGCGTTCGTGCTGCATGTCGTGCTGGCCGTCACCGTCGGCTCCCTGCTCCGCCAACTGCCCGAGCGACCGGTGCAACTCGGAGTTGCGTGCCTGTTCCTGATCGGTGGAGTCGTGCTGCTGCGGGGAGTCGATGCCGAGCGTCAGGGCGAGCAGAACGGCGCGCCGACGACGTCGTTCCGCACCGTGGCCCTCACGGCCGCTTCGGTGGTCGGGCTGGCCGAGTTCGGCGACCTCACCCAGCTGGCCACGGCCGGCATCGCCGCCCGCTACGACGCGGCCGCAGCCGTCGCACTAGGAGCGTGGTGTGCGCTCGCCACCGTCGCCGCGCTGGCCGTGACGGTCGGTTCATGGATCGTCCGCAAGGTGCCGTTGCCGATGGTCCGCCGTGTGGCCGGCGTGATCTTCCTCGGTTTCGGCGTGCTCACCGCGATCGGCGCACTCACGTGAACGGTGTCGCATGACCGCAAATCGGTCGTCTCGTCCAGCACACTGGTGACCATGGTTTCCCCCGAACCACCGATCAGGTACTACCGCGCGGGCGCTTCGCGCCGCTCGGCGCTGGTGGTCGTGGCCGCGATCGTCGGGGTGATCGCCCTCGGCGCCGGCGCTGCCTGGGGTCTCGGTCTGCTCGGCGACGGCGCCGTCGGCGACGTGCTGGGCGTCGGTGACGCACCGGGCGAGATATCCGGTGACGACGAGGGGAACGGCGGCACGATCGACATCGATGCCCCGGTCGATCGCGACATCGAGGCCACGTCGATGGCCATGGTCGGCGACTCGATCACCGACGGCTCGGCGGAGGCGATCAAGTACGTGCTGACCGCAGAGGGGTTCGACGAGACCACGATCGACGGCGAGACCAGCAGGCGGATCGAGGAAGGCGACGGCAAGGGATCACCACTGTCGGGGATCAAGGCGCTGTACACCCTGCTCGCCGACGGCGCCGATCCCGACGTCTGGGTGATCGCGCTCGGCACCAACGACGTCGGTCAGTACGACGACCCCACCGAGTACCGCCGCCTCGTCACCACGATGGTCGAGATGATCCCGGCTGACACACCGTTGGTGTGGATCGACGTGTACCGGTTCGACCATCTCGATGCGACGCTCGAGTACAACGAGATCCTCCGCGACGTGGTGGGGAATCGTGACGACTCGGTGGTCGTGTCGTGGTTCGAGCACGCCACAAATCACGACGAGGGAGTGCTGCGCGACGATCAGGTGCATCCGAACAAGAACGGGGTCGTGGTGTTCGCCAACCTCGTGGCCGACGGGATCGCCGCTGTCAGCTGAACACCCGATCGACTGCTCAGTTGCCCCAGCGGCTCTGGCCGAAGCGGTAGCCCACCGAGCGCACGGTCTGGATGAGGTTGGCGTGCTCCTCGCCGAGCTTGGCGCGCAGGCGGCGTACGTGGACGTCGACGGTGCGGGCGCCGCCGTAGTACTCGTAGCCCCACACGCGCGACAGCAACATCTCGCGGGTGAACACCTTGCCGGGGTTCTGCGCCAAGAACTTGAGCAGCTCGTACTCCATGTACGTGAGGTCGAGCGGCCGACCGGCGATCGATGCCTGATACGTCTCGAGGTTGAGCGCCAGGCCGGAGTGCTCGACCATCTCGGGCTGCACGCCGTCGCCGCCGCGCCAGAACAGGTGCCGGAGGCGAGCGGTGACCTCGGATGGATGGAACGGCGTGAGGCAGAAGTCGTCGAACAGCTCGTTGCGGAGCTCGAGCTCGGCTAGCTGGGCACCGGTCACCAGCACCAACAGCGGCGCGATGGGAGAGTCGCGCTTGCGCAGCGAGCGACACAGCGCCCAAGCCCCGTCGGGGTCGGCGTCGGCGGCGACCACCCCGCCCGAGTAGCCGGCCGGAGGCTCGCTCCTACCGGCCTCGTCGGCGTTGGAGACGGCGGTCCACCGATAGCCGGCGAGGTCGAGTGTGCGCGCCAGTTCAGGAGGTGGCGGATCGGGGAACACGGCCAACATCTCCACCGGCTACAACGCCTTGAGATAGCGGTCGACCTCGAACGCGCTCACATGGGTCTTGTAGGCGCGCCACTCGTTGCGCTTGTTGCGGAGGAACCACTCGAAGATGTGATCGCCGAGCGCTTCTTTGACCAGGTCCGAACGTTCCATCATGCGCAGCGAATCGCTGAGGGACTGCGGTAGCTGCTCGATGCCCAACGTGGCGAGCTGCTCGTCGCTCATCTCGAACAGGTTCGCCTCGGCCTCGGGTCCGAGCTCGTAGCCCTTCTTCACACCGCGCAGGCCTGCAGCGAGCATGACTGCGAACGCGAGGTAGGGGTTGCATGCGGGATCGGGCGATCGGTACTCGATGCGCGTCGCGCTCGGGTTGCCGCGCTTGGCGATCGGCACCCGGATGAGGCCGCTGCGGTTGTTGCGAGCCCAGCTGATGTGCACCGGCGCTTCGAAGCCGGGCACCAGGCGCTTGTAGCTGTTGACGGTCTGGTTGGTGATCGCCGTGATCTCGGCCGCGTGGCGGAGCAGGCCGGCCATGAAGCTCTTGGCGAGCGGCGACAGGTTGTGCGGGTCGGCCTCGTCGTAGAACGCGTTGTCGTCGCCGTGGAACAGCGACAGGTGGGTGTGCATCCCGCTTCCCTGCACACCCTCGAGGGGCTTGGGCATGAACGTGGCGTGCACGCCGTTCGATGCGGCAACCTCTTTCACCACGAGCCGGAAGGTCATGATGCTGTCGGCCATGGTGAGCGCATCGGTGTGGCGAAGGTCGATCTCGTGCTGGCTCGGGGCGTCCTCGTGGAAGCTGTACTCCACCGGGATGCTCATCGTCTCGAGGGTGCGGATCGTCTGCTTGCGCAGCGAGCCGGCCACATCGGTGGTGGTGAGATCGAAGAACCCGCCCTCGTCGAGCGGCACCGGGGCCGCGCCTCGCTCGGGGGTGGCGAAGTAGAAGAACTCGATGTCGGGGGCAACGTAGAACGTGAACCCGAGCTGGTGCACGATGTAGAACACGCGGGCCTCGGCGGCCTTGGTGTCGCCCCACGGCAACACCTCGAAGGTGTTCGGATCGGGGATCGCCAGGACGTCGCTCTCCTGGATGCGGCTGAACCCGTCGATCGACGAGCCGTCGAAGGTCATACCGTCTTCGAGCGCGCTCTCGAGCTCGGCCGGGCTGATCGCGAAGCTCTTCAAGTTGCCGAGGACGTCGGTGAACCACAGCCGCACGAGCCTGACCCCGCGCTCTTCGACGGTGCGCAGCACGTAGTCACGTTGGGCGTCGAGCATGGCCATTGCTCCAGTCTTGTCGGTGCGCAGCGATCCGAGAAACGCGAACAGGGA
>VFMC01000314.1:3414-4776 GCA_006515795.1 Acidimicrobiaceae bacterium
CGCGAACAGGGAGCCGGCGACGGAGCGCCGACTCCCTGTCAGACGCCCCGCTCACCGGGTAAGGGTTCAAGGTGCGGCGCTCAGCCGCCGCCGCAGACGCTTTCGAGGATCAGTCGAGTGACCACGTACGGGTCGCAGTTGGCGTTCGGGCGGCGATCTTCGGCGTAGCCCTTGCCGTCGCGGGAGACCTGCCACGGGATGCGGATGCTCGCTCCCCTGTTGGAGACGCCGTAGCTGAACTTGTTGTACGGGGCCGTCTCGTGAGCACCGGTGAGGCGGCTCTCGATGTCGTGGCCGTACCCCTTGATGTGCACGTCGATGCGCTTGCCGATCGCCTTGCACGCCGCCTCGATCGCCGAGTAGCTCTCGCGCATCGCCTTCGTGCTGAAGTTCGTGTGTGCGCCGGCGCCGTTCCAGTCGCCCTTCTGCGGCTTGGCGGCGAAGGAGATGACGATGTCGTAGTCCTCGGCGATGCGGTGCAGCAACCAGCGGGCCACCGTGAGCTGATCGCTCACCGTGATCGCATCGGCGGCGCCGATCTGGAACTCCCACTGGCCGGGCATCACCTCGGCGTTGGTGCCCTCGATCATCAGGCCGGCGTCGATGCACGCCTGGGTGTGCTCCTCGATGACCTCGCGACCGATGACGCGACCGGTGCCGACACCGCAGTAGTACGGGCCCTGCGGGGCCGGGAAACCGCCACCGTCGGGGAAGCCGAGCGGGGTGCCGTCGGGCTTCAGCATCGTGTACTCCTGCTCGATGCCGTAGATCATCTCGTGCTTGGCGTACTTCCTGGCCACCTTCTCGAGCGGCGCGCGTGTGTTGGTGGGGTGCGGCTTGTCGTCGACGGCGTTGTGCACGTCGCACAGCACCAAGATGTTGTGGCCACCACGGATCGGATCGGGGCAGGTGAAGACCGGCTTCAGCATGCAGTCGCTGTGCTCGCCGTCGGCCTGGTTGGTCGACGAACCGTCGAAGCCCCAGATCGGCGGCACCTTGCCGTCGGCGATGATCTTGGTCTTGGAGCGCAGCAGCGGGGTTGGCGACGTTCCATCGATCCAGATGTATTCAGCTTGGTAGGCCACGACGTTTCCTTTGTGTGTGGAGCCCGCGCCCAATGGACTCGGGTGGATCAGGGCGGCGGCACTTTCGCAGCAAGTCGTTGCCCTCGCGTTGCCCGAGTGTGAACGCTGTGTGAAGTCGGTCAGCCGCGGGTCTGTGCTCGCCACCAGGCGACCGTTGCCGCCGCGGCTTCGGCGAGCGGCGTGGCGCTCAGACCGAGGGTCTGCTCGGTGTGAGTGGAATCGACGACCCACGGCCTGTCGAACTGGTAGCGGGTTTCGCGCAGCTCGCGCATGATCG
>VFMC01000713.1 GCA_006515795.1 Acidimicrobiaceae bacterium
CGTGATCGACGCCGGGGCAGACGACGACCTGGTCTCGGCTGGTGCCGGCAACGACCGGGTCGCTGGCGGCAGCGGCAATGACCAGCTGCAGGGCGGCAGCGGCGATGATGCGCTCGATGGTGGCGACGGCGACGACGTGCTCTTCGGGGAAGAGGGCAACGACAGCCTGCGCGGCGGCACAGGCAACGACTATCTGCTCGGCGGCACCGGCGACGATGTGCTCGATGGCGGCGACGGCGACGATGTGTACTTCTACAACTTCAGTGGCGGCAACGATCGCATCGTCGATTCCGGCGGCAACGACATCCTGATCTTCAACGACATCCGCTGGGGGCAGATCGCCATCGGCGTCGGATCATTGAAGCTCACCCTCCCCGACGGCGGCGAGATCCACCTCGACGACTTCGACCCGGACACCCCCTACGCCGCTGGCGGCATCGAGTGGTTCCAGTTCGCCGACGGCACGGTGATGAGCAAGGCGCAGCTGATCGACGCTCTGGGCATTACACCCACCGGCACGCCGGAGGCCGATGTGCTTTCCGGCACGGCTTTGTCCGAAGCGATCCAGGCCCTGGCCGGCGATGACGTGGTCAGCGCACGGGCGGGCAACGACACGGTCGATGCCGGCGACGGCAACGACGTGATCTATGGCGGCGACGGCAACGACACCCTCCATGGCGGCACGGGCGACGATGTGCTGCTGGGCGACGGTGGCAACGATACCCCGCTGGGCGAGGCCGGCAACGACCTGCTGCTGTCGGGCGGTGCTGGCAGCGACAGCCTGCAGGGCGGCGACGGCGACGACATCTATCTCTTCCAGCTCGGCGACGGGCAGGATACGGCGACCGACGCGGTGGGCCAGAACGCCGTCGTCCTCGGCGCGGGGCTGACGCTGGACGCCATCAGGCTCAGCCGCGAAGGCAACGATCTGTGGGTTTCCGTGCGGACCACGACCGACCGCCTCACGGTCAAAGACTGGTTCGCCGCTGACAGCCACTTCACCGGCCTCACGCTGGCCGATGGCGGCGTGCTCGACCGTGCCGGCGTGGAGGCCGCGCTGCCGCGCAATCAGGCACCGACCGCGAACCCGGATGCCATCGTCGTGGCCGAGGACGTCACCATTTCCGCCAGCGGCAATGCGCTCGCCAACGACAACGACCCCGACGGCCAGGCGCTGCGCGTC
>VFMC01000714.1 GCA_006515795.1 Acidimicrobiaceae bacterium
CGCCAACGGCGGTGCCGCATGCCGGGCGATCTTGGCGCTCCCGGTGCTGGCCGGCCACTTCCGCGCCCGCGGTAGCGGGGTGATCGGCTCCACCGGCACGAGCGAGATCCATGCCGAGCGGCGCTGGCCGGCTTTCGACCGGCATCGACGGCGGGTGCTGCCGCTGCACCAGGTGGGCCAGTGGATGGCGCCCGGGTCGAGCGATCCGTGCCGGATGTTGTTCGTGCAGGGGGCCAACCCGGTCGTCATGTGTCCCGATCAGCATGCGGTCGTCGCGGCCTTCGGACGCGACGACGTGTTCACTGTGGTGCACGAGCAGGTGCTCACCGACACCACCCGTTATGCCGACGTCGTGCTGCCCGCCACGACGGCGTTCGAGATCTCCGACGTCACCGCCAGCTACGGCTCGTACATGGTGCAACCCGTACGTCCGGTGATCGAGCGGGTCGGCGAGAGCCGCTCCAACGACGAGGTCGGTCTCGCACTTGCTCGGGCGCTCGGCTTCGACTGGTCGTCGGCGCCGCTCGAAGTGGCCATCGCCGACAGCGGACCGCGAGCCGTCGCCGCCGGTGTGGTGCAGTTCGTCGACAGCTCGCCGTTCGACGGTCGCGCCCACCTGGTCGATGCGGTGCACGGCGTGCCGCGCTACGTGCCGGTCGACCACGATCATCCACTCCCCCTCATCAGCCCCGCCTCGTCGAAGCTGATCAACTCGATGTTCGGCGAGTTCCAGAGCCCGTCACCAGCCGTCGTGCTGCACCCCTTCGATGCCGACGCTCGCAGTCTCGTACCTGGCGAGCGGGTGCGGGTGTTCAACGACCACGGCTCGCTCGACGTGCTGCTCGAGGTGCGCGACGACACCCGGCCCGGTGTGGCCGTGATGACCAAGGGCGTGTGGTTGCGCGAGCATGCCGACGGCTGGGGCGTGAACGTGCTCACCCCGTCAACCGGCGATGCCCTGGTGAACGGCGCGTGCTTCAACGACACGTTCGTCGACGTCGCCCGCGCCTGACCGCGGCGCCACCTTCGCGGATCTACGCTTCGGTCATGTGTCGCAACATCACAACGCTGCGCGGTCTCGACCCTGGTGCGACGTCAGCGGAGATCGAGGCTGCTGCCCGCCAGTACGTTCGCAAGGTGAGCGGGGTGCAGAGCACGTCGGCCGCCACCGCCGACGCGTTCGAACGAGCGGTGACGATCGTCACCGACGCCACCGCCCAGCTGCTCGCCGAGTTGCCGCCCCGGCGCCAGCCTCCGCCCACCCTCCCGCCACTGCGGCGCATCGCGGCACGTGCCGGCAGCGCGATCGATCCCGACCGCTAGTAGCCTTGACCCTTGTGCCTGCGGCCGGTTTTCGGCCTGGCGCGCCCCGCAGCACGCGGCGCCCGACGTAGACGTAGAGGAAAGAGACAGAACGATGGCCAAGCGCGAATTCCCGCTCGAGCGCACCC
>VFMC01000315.1 GCA_006515795.1 Acidimicrobiaceae bacterium
GCGACGGCGCGCCGCCATGCCTCGGTCGACTCGATCAGCGCGTCGGTGATCAGCGCGGTCACGATGCCGCCCACGAGTGGAGGGACCACGCGCATCGGCACGTTCCAACCGTCGGAGGCGGCGAACATCGCGAGGATCGTCGGCGGGACCAGCCCGAAGATGACCGGGTAGCCGGCGCGCAGCCCGAACGCCAAGCCGTACGAGACCAGCAGCACGGGGTACCACGGGGCGAACACTTCGAGGCGCTGGTCGAGATCGAGCGACACCGCGACGAGCAGCGCGATCGCGAACCAGGCGCGGGCGAGCGCGACTGGGCGACTCATCGGCCACACCAAACCGATCGCGCCGACGATCTGCGCGGTCACTGCCGCGGCCACGAGCACCAGCGGCGCGTCGTTGACGATGGTGTCGATCGAGGCATGAACGCCGAGGGCCGTGAGGATGAGGGGTTCGCCCCGCCGCAGCAGGCCGACCACCCGCTCCGAGCGGTCGCGGGGCGCGCGCGGCCGGTCGACAACGACAGCGCCGTCCGCCTCAGGCATCTTCGAGAACCTAGATCGTGGGGGCCTCAGACGCAATCGGGGGCTTCTGTTCGTCGAGCGCTAGCAGCCCACCCGCGCCGAGCGTGCCGGCACTGCGGTACACGTCGAGCTTGGCGCGGCTGTCGTCGATGTCGAGGTTGCGCATGGTGAGCTGGCCGATGCGGTCGAGCGGCCCGAACGCGGCGTCCTCGACGCGCTCCATGCTGAGCCGCTCGGGCGCGTATGTGAGATGCGGCCCGGTGGTGTCGAGGATGCTGTAGTCGTCGCCGCGGCGGAGGAGGAGAGTGACTTCGCCGGTGATCGCCGAGCCGACCCAGTGCAGCAGCGGCTCACGCAGCATCAGGCTCTGCGGATCGAACCAACGCCCCTCGTACAGCAGCCGGCCGAGGCGACGGCCCATCGTGCGGTAGTTCTCGATCGTGTTCTCGTTGTGGATCGCGGTGACGAGCCGCTCGTAGGCGATGTGCAACAGCGCCAGACCGGGGCCTTCGTAGATGCCCCGACTCTTGGCTTCGATGATCCGGTTCTCGATCTGGTCGCTCATGCCGAGACCGTGGCGACCACCTATCGCGTTCGCCTCCGTCACCAGGTCGACCTGCGCCGGGAACTCGCGGCCGTTGATGGCCACCGGCCAGCCCTCGTGGAAGCGCACCGACACCGTCTCGGCCGTGATCGCGACGTCGTCGCGGTAGTGCGCCACACCCATGATCGGCTCGACGATGTGCATCGATGTGCCGAGCTCCTCGAGCAGCTTGGCCTCGTGGGTGGCGCCCCAGATGTTGGCGTCGGTGCTGTAGGCCTTCTCCTTGCTGGCCCGGTACGGCAGGTTTCGTTCGGTGAGGTACTCGCTCATCTCGGCGCGGCCGCCGAGCTCGGTCACGAAGGTTTCGTCGAGCCACGGCTTGTAGATGCGCAGGTTGGGGTTCACCAGCAGCCCGTAGCGGTAGAAGCGCTCGATGTCGTTGCCCTTGTACGTGCTGCCATCGCCCCAGATGTCGACGCTGTCGTCCTTCATCGCCTGCACCAGCAGCGTGCCGGTGACGGCGCGGCCGAGGGGTGTGGTGTTGAAGTACGTTCTTCCTGCGGTGGTGATGTGAAATGCGCCGCATTGCAATGCCATCAGCCCTTGCAGCACCAGTTCGGAGCGACAGTCGACGACGCGGGCCTGCTCGGCGCCGTACTGCTTGGCCCGGGCGGGCACGCCGGGCAGGTCGGGCTCGTCGGCCTGGCCGAGGTCGGCCGTGTAGCAGAACGGCACAGCTCCGTTCTCGCGCATCCACGCGACAGCAGCCGAGGTGTCGAGGCCGCCGCTGAAGGCAATTCCGACTCGTTCGCCGACGGGGAGTGATGTGAGGACCTTCGACATAGCAACCCCGACGCTACCGGCCGATGCCGTTGGTGATCAGTAGCGGTCGCGGCGCAGCATTCCTGCGAACGACGCCACGCTCACAGCCATCCCACCCCCGGCGATCACGAACTGCACGAGCGCCAACCTGTCGAAGCGCCCGACGTCGCCGGTTGCCACTGCGGCGAGCGCGATCGCACCGATGATGCCGACGTAGGGGAGGAACCTGACATTGCGCATCGCGCCGGTCACGAGCAGCACTCCCGGAACGAAGGGCACCACCTGGATGAGGACGAATCGCGGCTCGGCCGAGGCGCCGAGCCACCACGTGGACAGGCCCATCGTGCGGGCGGTCTTGGCCACTGCGGCGAACCCGAGCAGCACCCCGCACCAGCCGAGGGCGAAGGTGACCCGCCACCCGGCAGCGAGCTGGCCGACTCGTTGCGGCTGAGCAGAGGTGGCGACCGGGCCGCTGTGGGCGGACATCGGAGGCTGCGGGAGCTCGCTCATGACGCTGCGAGCGTATCCGTGGGGGTCAAGATCCACCCCGAACCTGCCGATCGAAGAGTTCATGGCGTCCGGTACTCTCGCTGCGGTGAAAGCCAGGTCGAGCGAGACTCTGAGCATCTTCTTCCCGATGTGGAACGAAGAGGCATACATCGAACGCACCCTCGACGCCGCTCGTGAGGTGGCTGAGGAGCTGATTGCCAGCGGCGGCATCGCCGACTACGAGCTGATCGTCGTCGACGACGCATCAACCGATGGCACCGGCAAGATCGCCGACGAGCTCGCCGCTTCCGACCATCGCGTGAAGGTCGTGCACCACCCGGTGAATCGCAAGCTCGGAGGCTCGATCAAGTCCGGGTTCGCGGCAGCGACCGGCGACCTCGTGCTCTACACCGATGCCGATCTGCCTTTCGACATGACCGAGCTGCACAAGGCGCTCCGGCTGCTGCGCTACTACGACGCCGAGATCGTCAGCGCATACCGGTTCGATCGCGTCGGGGAAGGTCCGTCGCGGGCCATCTACACGTTCTTCTACAACATCCTCATCCGCCGGCTGTTCGGTGTGCGGATGCGCGACATCAACTTCGCGAGCTGTGCCGCCGGCGGGTGTTCGACCACATCAGCTTGCGCAGCGAAGGCTCGTTCATCGACGCCGAGCTGATCATCCGCGCCAAGAAGCTGGGCATGCCGGTCATCCAGTTCGGCGTCGACTACTTCCCACGCACGCGGGGCGACAGCACGTTGTCGTCGCTGTCGGTCATCAAGCGGATCGTGGTCGAGATGCTCACGTTGCGGCGCGAACTGCGCAGCATCACCCCGGTCGTCAAGGGCTTCCCCGGGAGCTGACCCGATCGAGTCGCCGCGCCGGCGCCGCGGACCGTGGCTGCGGCCGGGTTGGTAGGATTCCGCAGTCCTACTCTCTCCGGAGAAATCGTGAACACCCCCCGGCCCCCTTCACCGCAACCGAGGCGCCGCCCGCCCGGCTCAGCAACTCGCCCCGCACCGCGGGCGCGCCCGGTGTCAGGCGACCGCGGCGCCACGCCGGCCAACCGGTGGCTCCCGGCAGTGGCGGCCGCAGGTGTGCTCGGTGTGGTTGTC
>VFMC01000316.1 GCA_006515795.1 Acidimicrobiaceae bacterium
GGTCGCGGAACACGATCGGCACCTCCGCCACATCGTGCCCTCTGACGACGAGCCGGCGCACCAGTTCGGTCAGGAACGCGTAGCCCTCGGCCGACGTGGACGATGGATCGATGTCGCGCAGCGCCGTCGCCCGGTAGGCGCGGAACCCCGACGTGCAATCGCGCACCCGCAGCCCGAGCACGGCACCCGTGTAGCGGTTGCCCCACCGCGACAACAGCCGCCGGTGCAGCGGCCAGTCGGCCGTGGCCCCACCGGGCACGTAGCGCGAGCCGATCACGCCGTCGGCGCCGGCCTCGATCGCGGCGAGCAGCGATGGGATGACCTTAGGATCGTGGGAGAAGTCGACGTCCATCGAGACGACCACGTCGTAGCCCTCGTCGAGCGCCACGGTGAACCCGTTGCGATATGCGCTGCCGAGGCCCTGCTTTCCCGGGCGGTGGATCACCTTGATCTGCCCCAGTTCGGCTGCGGCCTGCTCGGCGAGGGCACCCGTTCCGTCGGGGCTGTTGTCGTCGACCACCAGGATCGACGCCATCGGAACGGCACCCCGAACGGCGGCGAGAAAGGCCTGGATGTTCTCCATCTCGTTGTAGGTGGGCACCACCACGACGCAACGCACGAACTTCAAGCGTAGCGAGTCGGGAACGCTACGCTTGGCCGCTGGTCATGCGATCGGTCCCGTCATCCTCCCTCGTCGGCCCGTTCGCCGATCGTCTTCTCGCACTCGATCTCCCCGGGCTCCATCCGGCGCGACGACGCGAGGCGATCGATTTCACGACACGGCGGGTCGATTCTCTCCCGAGCCTGATGCGATTCGGGGTCATGTCGATCGCTGCCATCTTCCGGGCCCTGCTCGTCCTGCCCCGCAGCGACACGCTCGTCAAGTTCCTCGCTCGCACTGCGTTGCCCCTGCTCGGCGAGTACGTGCGCCTGCTTCGATCGCTCGGCTACGCGTACATCTGGGAGACCTGGCCCGACACTCGTCCCGACGGCTCGCAACCCGATGATGCTGAGCCCGGCGGCACTCAACCCGGTGGCCGGGCAGCATGAACCCGCAGCTCCTCGCTCCGGCCGTCTCCTACTCGACACAGGTGCTCGTCATCGGTTCGGGCGCCGGCGGTGCCACCACGGCGTGCCTGCTCGCCGAGGCCGGGTTCGACGTCCTCATCGCCGAGGAAGGGCCGTGGGTCGAGCAAGACACCGTCGTCCCGTTCTCGCTCGAGCAGATGGACCGTCAGTACCGCGCCGGCGGGGTGACCGTGGCGCTCGGGCTCCCATCGATCGCGTACACCGAGGGTCGCTGCGCCGGTGGTGGCACCGAGGTGAACAGCGGGCTCTACTTCCGGCCGCCGATCGACGTGATCGAACGCTGGCGCCGCGACTACCGCATCGACGGCCTCGATCTCGACGAGCTGGCGCTGATCGCCGACCAGGTGGAGGCGGCGATCAACGTCACCACCGTTCCCGGCTCCCCCACGCCGGCCAGCGAGGTTCTCCGCCGGGGCGCCGCGGCGCTCGGCTGGAAGCACAGTGAGATCCCGCGGTGGATGACCTATCCGCCGGGCGGCGATGCTGTCACTGGTCGCCGACAGAGCATGACCCGAACGTATCTGCCGCGGGCGGCGGCTGCCGGGGCGCGGATGGTGACCGACTGCCGCGTCGACCGGCTCGTCCGCGAAGGCACTGCGTCGATTCGCGCCCAGGTCAGCTACGCGTCCGGTCTGCGCGGGGAGATCCGGTGCCAGTTCGCGTTCGTGTGTGGCGGGGCCATCCAGACGCCGGCGCTCCTGCAACGCTCCGGCCTCCGTCGCCACATCGGCCGATCGCTCGCGGTCCACCCGACGGTGAAGCTGGCGGCGCGATTCCGCGACGAGGTCAACATTCCCGACGACGTGCCCGTGCACCAGGTGAAGGAGTTCGCGCCGAACCTCTCCTTCGGCGGTTCGGCCAGTCATCCGGGTCTCGTCGCACTTGCGCTGAGCGACCATTGGAGTGAGTTCGCAAGCGCGATCGAGGATTGGCGCAAGATCAGCGTGTACTACGCGGCCATCACCAGTGAAGGACGAGGCAACGTGATCGCCGTGCCGGGGCTGCGCGACCCGATCGTCACCTACCGCCTCACGCCCCGCGACCGGGCGTTGCTGCGCAGCGGCATGGCCCGCCTCGCGCTGCTGCTCCTCGAAGCCGGGGCCACCGACGTGTACCCATCGTTCCGTGGCGCGCCGCTCATCCGCCACCGCGACCAACTGTCCACTCTCAACCAGCAGTTCGCTGTATCGAAGGCGAGCTTGATGACCGTGCACCTGTGCTCCACGGTGCCACTCGGCGAGGACCGGTCGCGATGTGGCGCCGATTCGTTCGGTCGTGTGCACGACGCCGGCGGCATCATCGTCAACGACGCCTCGCTGCTGCCCGATGCCCCGGGCGTGAACCCGCAGGCCACCGTGATGGCGTTCGCCATCCGCAACGTACGCCACTTCATCGACACGAACGGACCATCCGGTGGCTGAGCGACCATCAACCCCCGAGACCGAGACCACGACCGGAACCGAGACCGGGCCCCAGACCGAGACCATGCCGGCACCGGAGACGACGATCGAGATCACGCCGGAGACGACGATCGTCTCTGGCTCCGCCGGTTGGCTCGGTCGCGCGCTGATGCACCGGCTGCTCGCCGACCCGGCCCGCGGGTCTCTGCGCGTGCTGGTGCGTGAACCCGCCGATGGTGTGGCGCTCGCCACCGATCCCCGTGTGGCGGTGGTCGTCGGCGACATCGCCGAACGATCCGTCGTCGACCGACTTTTCGACGGCGTCGGCGGCGATGCCGATGTGATCCACACGGCTGGGGTCATCCATCCGCAGCGCGTCCAGGAGTTCTTCGACGTCAACACCACCGGCACCAAGAACATGCTCGCCGCGGCAGAGGTGGCCGGAGTTCGCCGGTTCGTGCACGTGTCGTCGAACAGCCCGTTCGGCACCAATGTACTACGGCTACGGACGCTCGAAGATGGAAGCAGAGATCGCCGTGTTCGGTGCTGTCGAAGCGGGGCTGGCTGCAACCATCGTGCGGCCGCCCTGGTTCTATGGACCGTTCCAGCCCCCGCGCCAGACCACGTTCTTCCGGATGGTGCGCGCCGGCCGGTTCCCGGTGATCGCCGGTGGCCAGCAGCGACGGTCGATGGTGTACGTCGACAACCTCGTCGACGGCGTCCTCGCCGCCGAGCTCACCGCAGCGTCCACCGGAAGGGCCTACTGGATCGCCGACGAGCGGCCCTACACCGTGGCCGAGATCGTCGAAACCGTCGGCAGGGCGCTGCGCGACGAAGGGTTCACCGTGAAGGAGGGGGCGTTGCGGTTGCCTGCTATCGCGGGACGTGTTGCCGAGCTCGGTGACCGTCTCATCCAACGCACCGGGCGCTATCAGCAACAGCTGCACGTGCTCGGCGAGATGGACAAGACGATTGCCTGCGACATCACCGCGGCACGCACCGACCTCGGCTACCAGCCACAGGTCGAGCTGTACGGTGGCATGCGAACCAGCATCCGCTGGTGCGTCGAGAACGGACTCGAGCTATGACCCGTTCGTTGGTCACAGGAGGCAGCGGCTACTTCGGCTCGCTGCTCGTGCAGCACCTGCGCCGCGCCGGCCACCAGGTGCGTGTCCTCGATCTCAACGACGCCGACGACCGGCCAACCGACGTGGAGCTGATCCGCGGCGACGTCCGCGATGCTGCGACTGTGGCCCGCGCCGTCGATGGCATCGACGTGGTGTTCAACAACGTCGCCCAGGTGCCACTCGCCAAGGATCCGTACCTGCTGCGGTCGGTTAACGTCGATGGCACGGCGCTGCTGCTGCGCGCCGCCCGCGACGGCGGAGTGGCCAAAGTGGTGCACACCTCGTCGAGCGCTGTGTTCGGTGTCCCTGCAAGCAACCCTGTGCTGCCCACCACCGTGCCGTCGCCGGTGGAGGCCTATGGCCACGCCAAGCTGGCGGCCGAATGGGCTTGCCTCGACGCGGTGTCGCACGGGCTCGATGTCAGCATCGTGCGGCCGCGCACGATCCTGGGCCACGGCCGGCTGGGCATCTTCGGCATCCTGTTCGATTGGATCGCCGATGGCGCCGATGTGGTGGTGCTCGGCGACGGTTCGAACCGCTATCAGTTCGTGCACGCCGACGATCTCGCCGAGGTCTGCCTGCTGGCATCGCAATCGAGCGGGCCGATGATCGTCAACGCCGGCACCGACCGCTTCGGCACCATGCGTGAGTCGCTGGAGTCGTTGTGCCGCCACGCCGCGACCGGCTCGAAGGTGCGTTCGCTGCCGGCCCGGCCGACCGCACTGGCGATGAAGGCCGCGGCCGGCCTCGGCCTCGCGCCGTTTGCGCCATATCACTGGATCATGTACTCGAAGTCGCTGTGGTTCGATATCGAGCATGCCCAGCTTGCACTCGGATGGCAACCGAAGTTCTCGAACGAGGAGATGTTCGCCGCCACCTACGACTGGTTCATCGCCAACCGCGCCTCCACCCAGTCCGAAGGCGTGTCGCATCACCGAGCCACTTCGAAGCAGGGCGTACTGCACCTGATGAAGGAAGCGATGAAGCGAATGCCCGGCTGATCGCGCCGTTGAGATTTTCCAGCTCATGCTGGTGTGTGTCGGGTTGGTGGTCCGGTGGTCATGGTGGTGTTGTCGGGGTGGGTGATGGTGAGGGTGCGGTT
>VFMC01000002.1:0-17904 GCA_006515795.1 Acidimicrobiaceae bacterium
GGTTGGGTCCGGGTGCGAGCAGCGCGACGCCGAGCCCGCTGTTGTCTGCGTAGCGGATGAACTCGTTGGTGAAGACGTGGTTGTCGCCGAGGCCGATCACCGAGCCCGATCCAACCGCCCTGCGCACGACGAACGCGTGCCGGGGTGCACTCGACGTCGATTCCGTCGCGAAGCAGGCCGGTTCATCCGGCGCGACCGCGAGCAGCACGCCCTCGGGCACGAACACGCCGCGCAGGTGCGTGAGGGCATCGATGGTGCACGCGCCGATCTCCACGTTGGCCTCGAGCTCGGCCGGCAGCACGCCTCCGAGCCCGCCAGGCGTGGCCTCCACCGACATCGCCAGGCTCCCATCGAGGCCGGGACCGCCATACAGCGTGCTGGCCGGATCAGCGACGATCGCCACACCGCCTGCCTCGACGAAGTCGATGAACTCCTTGCGCTGGCGATCCCCGAGCCGATCCGACAGCACGAGCAACCGCGTGTCGTCGCCGGGTGACGGCACGTCATGACCGACTGCAACCGTCGCGCCTTGCTGCTCGAGCAGCAGCACCAGGGCGCGGGCGCCATCGGCGCGGCTCGATCGCGGGTCGAACGATTCGGGGGCCGGCCGCGCCCTCACCAGCATCAACATCCCGATCGCAACGGCCAGGACGAGCAGCATCGTCGTCGCGGCGCGGCCGCCGCCACCCTCGGCGATCCCGTCCTGCCGGCGCGGGCTCATCGGCGCCCCGCGACCGACGCCAGCACGGTTCGTTCGAGGTGTTCCATGGTGTCGAGATCGGTGTCGGCAACAACGAGCTCGCCGTACCATGCCGCGTCGAAGAGATCGGCGGCGCTGCCGAACGGCGCCGCGGCGACCGGTTCGACCGACTCCATCTGGCTGCGTTCCTCACCAGTGGTCCGCCCGGGGATCTCGTCGATCACCCCGTCACGGGCCAGATCTCCAACGAGTGCCCGGTAGCGACATCGCAGCGCGTCGCGGAACCTGCCCGAACGGCGGTGCTCGTCGGCCTCGCTACGCCATGCATCCGGATCGTGACTGGCGTCGATCGCCGTCGCCCGCCCGAACGACGAGTCGATGGAGGTCTCGGTGTCGTCGTCGGCGTCGTCGGCAGCTCGTCGACGTTTGCGGCGAAGCCGCGGGCGACGGCCGGCAACGGACCGCACGATCAACCACACGAGGGCGAGCACGATGGCCACCAGTAAGGCCAGCATCACGATCTTCACCAACGATTCGAGCCAGTCGAGGTTCCGGGGCTGCACAGGTCGCGGTGGCTCGGGCGGTGAACACACCCGGTCGGGCGACACGAGCCGGCACGCGGCGTCGCGGATCTGGTCAGGGTCGTCGTCGATGGGCCCGAACGGATCGTCGGGGACGGCCCAAGCTCGAAGCAGCACCACCAGCACGACGTGGTTCATCCGGTGAACACCACGTCTGCCTCGACGATCAGGTCCATGCCCTCACGGTCCATCCTCATCTGCAAGTAGCACTGGGCTGTCGCCAGCCCGACCAGCGGCACGATCATCAGCTGCGACAGCTGGCTGGCAACGCCCTCGGCCACCCCGCCGAACCGGCCGAAGGTGAGCAAGCCGGTCGCCTCGATGAGCTGCGGGAGCGACCCGATCAACAGGCGAAGTCCACCGCCGATCAGCGCGCACAGCCCCACGAACCCGATGGCGACACCCCACTGCTTGCGGACCAACCCGGCGGCCCGACGCAACCCGGCCAGCGGCCCGCGGCGCTCGGCGACGATCACCGGCGAGGCGAACAGCGTGAGCCCGACGATCCACGCGACGAACGGAACCGACACCACGGCGAGCGGGGCGAGGTCGACCGACGACAGGCGCACGAGCGCAACCGATCCGAGCACCATCCAGCTGTGCCCGATCAACCAGGCGACCATGATCGACGGGAGCCGGCCGGCCATGCCTCGCAACACCGAACCGACCGTCACCTCGAGCCCGAGGCTGGAGCGCAGCACCACACCGGTCACATAACCGCCGGTCATCGCGACGGCCAGGCTGTTGATCACTATCGCAAGGAACCCGAGCACCGTCTCCACGCCAGTGGCCGCCTCGACGCCACCGATGAACTCGGGCACCGAGATCGCTACCTCGTCGAAGCCGGTGAAGTTGGCGAACACGATGTTCGACACCAGCAAGTTGATCGCCACCGTGGGCACGATGAACACGGCCGAACCGAGCAACACCTCGCGGGCATTTCGCTGGAAAGCGGTACTGGCCAGATCGAACGGTCCGAGCACCCTGCGCTCGTGACGCCGGAGTCGGGGCCGGACTGCGCTCGCCCCGGTCGCCCCCGGTTCGACCGGTCGGGCCGGCTGGGGTGCCGCCTGCTCGATGCCGATCCACGCCACGGCGGCCATTCTGGTCGAAACTGGCTGCATGCGTGGTTACCACTCGGGTTCGTACGGCGACGCCTTCGCCGACTGGGGTTCGTCGCCGGTCTCGCCGGCGACGGTGGCACCGTGCTCGAGCTCGGCGTCGGTACCGGCCGGCTCGCAGTACCACTCGCCGCCGCCGGTTGCCGCGTGACCGGCATCGATGCCAGCGCGAAGATGCTCGATCGGCTTGCGTCGAACGATCCCCATCGCACGGTCGTGGGCGTGTTGGGCGACATGGTCGACGACTTGCCCGCCGGACCCTTCGACGTGGTCCTCGCCGCCTACAACACCATCTTCAACCTGCTCGATGAACGGCGTCAGCGCCGCTGCTTCGCCGAGGTGGCCGCCCGGCTCGGTACTGGTGGCGCCTTCGTGGTGGAGGCGTTCGTGCCGCGCCCTCCGAGCGAAGCACCCGGTGGATCAGATGGCCAGTCGCAGGTGACGGTGCGCTCGATCGGGACCGACCACGTGGTGTTGAGCGCAAGCGTGCACGACCAGCCCGCTCATCGTGTCGATGGGCAGTTCATCGAGATCACCGAATCGGGAGGCATCCGCCTCCGTCCGTGGGCGATCCGCTACGCCGACACCGACGAAATCGACCACTTCGCGACGGAGAGCGGCATGGTGTTCGACGGACGGTGGGAGGACTTCCACGGCGCCCCGTTCGACGACGCCAGCGAGCGCCACGTGACCGTTTACCGACGCCGTCAAGGCGGCGTCAAGAACGCGTTTCATCCCGATGAATTTCCGTGATCGGTCCGTCCTTGAACCCGATCGGCGACCTAGTGTGAACGTGCTGTGAGTCAACTCCGCCTGAATCCTCTCACCGGCCGGTGGGTCACGATCGTTGCTGAACGGGCGCAGCGCCCGTCAGACTTCGCCCCCCGGGCGGCCGACGACGAATCCGATCCCGACCGGCCGTGCCCGTTCTGCCCCGGCAACGAGGAGTCGACCGCCTCGGCGTTGGAGAGCCTCGATGAGGGCGGCAGTTGGAAGATGCGGGTGCTGCCCAACCTCTACCCGGCCTTCTCCGGTTCCGAACCCTTCTCCGTGCACCACCTGGGCCCCGTCCACGTCGCTGCCGAAGCGAGTGGCATCCACGAGGTCTTCGTGTTCACCCGCGAACACCTCGGTGGGGTGCAGACGCTCAGCGACGCCGACGCCGCCGACCTGATGCGGGTGCTCCAGCACCGGTTCACAGAGCATGCCGCCGCTCCCAACCTCCGCTTCACCCAGGCCATCATCAACCACGGCCGCGAGGCGGGCGCATCGCTGGCCCACCCGCACGGCCAGCTGCTGGGATTGCCGTTCGTCCCCGGCGAGGTGCTCGAGGAGCAGCGCGGCTTCAGCCGCTTCGAGGGTGGCTGCATCCTCTGCGCCACCGTCGAGGCCGAGCTCGTCGACGGCAAGCGCGTCGTGTTCTCCAACGACGACGTCGTGTGCATCTGCCCGTTCTGGAGTGGTTCACCGTTCGAGATGATGGTCATCCCGCGGCGCCACGACCTGCACCTCACCGATTCCGACGACACCACCTTGGCCGCGATGGGCATCGCCATCCGCGATGCGGTCGCCCACCTGCACCAAGCCATCGGCGACCTGGCGTACAACCTCGTGTTCCGAACGGCCCCCCATCACTACACCGGGGCGTTCCACTGGTACGTCAGCATCTTCCCGAAGCTGGTCACCACGGCCGGCTTCGAGCGCGGCACCGGCGTGCTGATCAACATCATGCCGCCCGAGGTCGCCGCCGAGTACCTCCGCGACGTCGCCGTTCACGCCTGACAGTGACCCGGATCACGGTCGCCACCGAGATCGACGCGTCCGTAGCGAAGGTGTGGAACGTGATCGAGCCGATCGAGAACCACGTGCAATGGATGCACGATGCCGTCGCGATCCGGTTCGAAGGCGATCAGACCCGGGGGGTGGGAACTCGATTCGCGTGCGACACACGGGTCGGCCCGATATCGCTGGTCGATCAGATGGAGATCACCGCCTGGCGCCCAGGCGAAGCGATGGGCGTGAAGCACACCGGGCTCGTCACGGGCACCGGACTGTTCACCCTCGAGCCGATCGATCTTGATCGACGCACCAGGTTCACGTGGTCCGAGCAACTCAGCTTCCCGTTGTGGTTGGGCGGTCCGATCGGCGCCTACCTCGGTGGCCGGGCCGTGCTGCGAGCGATCTGGCGCCGCAACCTCGGCGATCTGAGGCGGCTGGCCGAAGCCGCCTGAACGGCGACGTCACCCGCTTCACCCGCCGGCGGCACGCACCAGCGCGGTCACCGCAGCGGCAATCACGATCACCACGACGAACGGCGCCCGCCTCCACACGGCAACCGTGGCTACCGCCACCCCGACGACCCGAGCATCGAGGTGGAGGTGCTGGCCGGCGCTGAACGTGTCCTTCACCACCAACGCCGCGATCAACGCCGCGGGGATGAGCGCAAGGCAGCGCTCTGCCACCGCTGGCAGCTGGCGCTGGCCGAGTGCCAGGAATCCGACCAGCTTGAACCCGTACGCGCCGGCCGCCAGGGCGAAGACGAGACCCCAGCTCATGTGCCGACCCGCTCACGGGGCACGCCCACCAGGATCGCCAGCGACGCGCACAGGATCGGCACCCCGATCGGCGTGATCGGCACCAAGACCAAGCAGATGCCGGCGCCGAGGGCGGCGGCGATGCGGCCACGGCGGTCTCTGAGCAGCGGCCACACCATGGCCACGAACCCGGCAGGGAAGGCAGCGTCCAAGCCGAACGTGCGTGGATCGACCGCCGAGCCGATGAGCGCGCCGAGCAGGGTGCCCGTGTTCCAGAACACGTACACGCTCAACCCGGTGATCCAGAACGCGGCGCGCTGGGCCTCCGGACCTGATTGGGTGACGGCCATCGCCGTCGACTCGTCGATGGTGAGTTGCGCGGCGATCAGCCGCTTGGCGAGCCCACCGCGAAGCCGCCGCCCCATCGTGAGGCTGTACGCGCCGTTGCGCGCCGCGAGCACGAGCGCGCCGGCGAGCGCCGCCGCTGTGGTGCCGCCGGCGCCGATCACGCTCACCGCCGAGAACTGCGACGCGCCGGTGAACACCAGCAGGGACATCACACATGCTTGGGCGACCGAGGCGCCGGCGCCGACCGCGCCGACGCCGAACGAGACCCCGAAGACGCCGACGGCGGCCCCGAGCACCGCGCTCGCCGTGGCAACCCGTCGCATCGCTGGATCGTGGAATGCTGCCCGCACGGAAGACCCGTTCGCTGCTCAGGGGCGATGCGCGGCGAGCCAGAGCACCCCGAGCGGCGGCAGATCGACGAGGGCCGAGGCCGGCTGTCCCTGCCACTGCCGCGCAGCGCTCGCTGAGGCCACGGGCCGGGCGCCGGCGAAGCCGCTACCGCCGAACTGCACCGCGTCGGAATCGAGCACCACGGCCCAGTCGCCGGCCCACGGCAGGCCAACCCGGTAGCCGGGACGGGGCACCGGGGTGAAGTTGGCGACGCAGGCAACGGCGTGCGCTCCTGCATGTGCCCATCGAAGGAAGCCGTAGATCGAATGGTCGACATCGTCGGCGTCGAGCCACTGGAACCCCGCTGCCTCGTGATCGCGTTCCCACAACGCGGGCCACGCCTCGCACTGGCTGTTCACCGCCGCGAGCAGGTCGCGGACCCCGCGGTGGGGAGCATGGTCGAGCAAGTGCCACGGCAGTCCAGCGGTGTCGTTCCATTCGGTCCAAGGAGCAAGCTCGGCGCCCATGAAGACCAGCGGAGCGCCGGGCATCGCCCACATCCAGCTGTACAGCGCCCGCAAGTTGGCGAAGCGCTGCCAGTCGTCGCCGGCCATCTTGCCGAGCAGGCTGCCCTTGCCGTGCACGACCTCGTCGTGACTGAGCGGGAGCACGAACGACTCGCTGAACGCGTACAGCAGGCCGAACGACAGATCGCGATGGTGCCAGCGGCGATGCACCGGATCGTTGGCCATGTAGCCGAGCGTGTCGTGCATCCACCCCAGGTTCCACTTGTGGGTGAACCCGAGACCACCGTCGACCACCGGGTGGGTCACCTGCGGCCACGCCGTGCTCTCCTCGGCGATCATCATCGCCGACGGCACCTCCGCCGCGACGGCGTCGTTCAGCTGTCGGAAGAACGAGATGGCGGCGAGGTTCTCGCGGCCGCCGTGCTCGTTCGGGATCCACTCCCCCGCCGCACGCGAGTAGTCGAGGTACAACATGCTGGCGACTGCATCGACCCGAAGACCGTCGATGTGGAACTCGTCGAGCCAGTACAGCGCGTTGGCCACCAGGAAGTTGCGCACCTCGGCCCGCCCGTAGTTGAACACGTAGGTTCCCCAGTCGGGGTGCTCACCCTGGCGAGGGTCGGCGTGTTCGTACAGTGCCGTTCCGTCGAAGCGCGCCAGGCTCCACTCGTCTTTCGGGAAGTGCGCCGGAACCCAATCGAGGATGACACCGAGACCGTGTCGGTGGAGCGTGTCGACGAAGAACCGGAAGTCGTCGGGCGTGCCGTAACGGGCGGTCGGGGCGTAGTAGCCCGACACCTGGTATCCCCACGAGCCCCCGAAGGGGTGCTCGGCCACCGGCAGCAGTTCGATGTGGGTGAACCCGAGTGCGCTCACATGCGCCGCAAGCGCCGCGGCCTGATCGCGGTAGGTGTCGACGCCGTGTCGCCATGAGCCGAGGTGCGCCTCGTAGATGCGCAACGGGGTTCCGATGCCGGTGGTGCGACCACTCATCCACGCATCGTCGCCCCAGTCGTGCGCCGACCGACCCGCCACCACGCTGGCGTCGGCGGGTGGGCGCTCCGCAGCTCTCGCCATCGGGTCGGCCTTCATCACGACCCGGCCGTCGGCGCCGTGCACGCGGAACTTGTAGCGGTCGCCCGGAGCCGCCTTCGTGAGAGCAGCCCAGACTCCCGAGCCGGCCTGGGCGATGAGCGTTTCTGCGGTCCAGCCGTTCCAATCGCCGAGGACGTCGACAGATCGCGCGTTCGGCGCCCAGAGCGCGAAGCGTGTGGTGCCATCGGATTCGGTGACGGCGCCCAGCACATCCCACAGGTGTCTGTGCGTTCCTTCCCCGAACAGGTGGAGGTCGAGATCGGCGAGCAGCACGAGGCGAGAGCGTAGGTGATCGCCGCGGAGGCGCAAGGGCTACGGTCTCGGGGATGCGTGTCGTGATGCTCTCGTGGGAGTACCCGCCCTTCGTGGTCGGTGGCATCGCCGCCCACGTCAACGGCCTCGCCAGGGCGATGGCCCGCGGCGGACACGAGGTGGTTGTGTTCACGTTGCAGCGCCACGAGCCGGGCACGGCCGCCGTGGCCGACGACGAGATGGTCGACGGAGTGAGGGTCGTGCGGGCCGCCACCGAACTGCCGTGGCTTCCCGAGGGCGATCTCGTGGCCGCGATGGCATCGGCGAACCACCAGATCGTGGCACTCGCGGCTCGACTCGGCACGTGGCGGCCCGATGTCGTGCACGCCCACGACTGGTTGGTCGCGTGGGCCGGCGACACTCTGAAGACCCTGTGGCAGGTGCCCCTCGTGGCGACGGTGCACGCCACCGAACGCGGCCGCCACGGCGGCCACCTGCCGCCCGGAATGCCGGCGGCGATCAACTCGATCGAGTGGTGGCTCACCTATCAGGCCCGCGAAGTGATCGCCTGTTCGAAGTTCATGGTCCGCGAGATCACCGGAGCTTTCGAGCTCCCGGCAACGAAGGTCCATCTCGTCCCGAACGGCGTCGACCCGGCACTCTGGGAGCTCACCGGGTCCACCGAACCACCTGAGCAACTCGTCGTCGCCTGGGGTCGGGTGCAGTACGAGAAGGGCTTCCAGGTGCTCGTCCGCGCCATCGCCGAACTTCGCCAACGGGTGCCCGGCATCCGCTGTGTCATCGCCGGCAGAGGGAGCTACCTGCCCGAATTGCAGACCCAGATCGACGTCGAGGGTGTCACCGACATCGTCGACCTCGCCGGTTTCGTGCCCGACTCCGACCTGCGCAGCATCCTCAGTCGGGCCGGCTGCGTGATCATCCCGTCGCTGTACGAGCCGTTCGGAATCGTCGCCCTCGAGGGCATGGCCGCCGGTGCGCCGACGATCGTTGCCAAGACCGGCGGTCTCGCCGAGATCGTGGAGGGCACCGACGCCGGCCTCCTGTTCGAACCGGGCGATCATCACGACCTGGCCGACAAGATCCATCAGGTGCTCACCGATGAGGTCACCGCGGCGGCGATGCGCACCAACGCGGCGGCGCTCATCCACGATCGCTACAGCTGGGACGCGATCGCCACCTCGACGGTGGCCGTGTTCGAAACCGCCTGTCGCTGAGCGTTCATCGAGCTGTCATGGACCCCGGTCCACGGCCAGATACCCTTCGCGGCCATGCGTGCCGTACGACATCTCACGGTGACCCCCGCTGTGCCGACCGCTCTCGAGGCGATCCGCGAGGTCGCAACCAACCTGCACTGGACCTGGGATCGCGACACCAAGCAGCTCTTCGATCGACTCGACCACCGCGCCTGGGCGACCTCGGGCAACGACCCGCTGAAGCTGTTGGCCACGATCGAGCCCGAGCGGTGGGAGCAGCTGGCTGCCGACCCCTCGATCGTCGCCGCGACCGAGGCCGCGTCGGCTCGCCTCCACGCCGCCACGCACGATCCACGCTGGTTCCAGAGCCGTACCGATTCGCCGCTAAACCTGGTCGCCTACTTCTCTCCTGAGTTCGGGCTCAGCGAGACGCTGCCGCAGTACAGCGGCGGGCTCGGCATCCTCGCCGGCGACCACCTCAAGGCCACGAGCGACCTCGGGGTGCCGCTGGTGGGCATCGGCCTGCTCTACGCCGAGGGGTACTTCCGGCAGCGCTTGAACGCCGATGGGTACCAGGAGGAGCGGTTCCCGCGCCTCGACACCAGCGGCCTGGCGTTGAGCGACACCGGGGTCAAGGTCATCGTCGAGCTGGCCGGCGACAGCGTCGCGGTTCGCGCATGGGAGGTGCCTGTCGGTCGCGTCCGGTTGTTCCTGCTCGACACTGCGGTCGACGGCAACAGCACCGAAGGCGCCGGCATTACCAATCGTCTGTACGGCGGTGATGCCGAGCATCGGCTCCGCCAGGAGATCGTGCTCGGCATCGGTGGGGTGCGCGTCTTGCGTGCCCTCGGGCTGCAACCCGAGGTGTTCCACACCAACGAGGGCCATGCCGGGTTCCTGGCCCTCGAACGGATCCGCGAGCTCGTGGGTCATGGCCTCACGTTCGCGGAGGCGGTCGAGGCCGTTCGTGCAGGAGGTGTGTTCACCACTCACACGCCCGTGCCGGCCGGAATCGACCGTTTCGAACGTCTCGTGATGGAGAAGTACTTCGGTTCGTTCGCCTCGTCGTGCGGCACCGACTTCGACACGTTGATGAGCCTCGGTCATCGCGCCGACGAGCCCGACGACACCCGCTTCAACATGGCCGTGATGGGCCTTCGCCTCGGCGGTCGTTCCAACGGTGTGGCCCAGCTCCACGGCGCGGTGAGCCGCGAGATGTTCGGCGCGCTGTGGCCGGACCTCGCGGTCGACGACGTGCCGATCGGCGCGATAACGAACGGTGTCCATGCCCACACGTGGGTGAGCGACCCGATCGACGCGATCTTGCGCGAGTCGGTGGGACCGATCTGGGACGGCGCCGACGAGGCGTCGTGGAAGGGCGTCGCCGGTGCGTCCGACGATCTCATCTGGGCTGCACGTCGCGCCGGGCGCGGTCAGCTGGTCGACTTCGTGCGCTCGCGGCTCGGCGACGCGTTGCTCGACCCCGATGCGCTCACCATCGGTTTCGCGCGCCGGTTCGCAACGTACAAGCGCGCCACCTTGCTGCTGTCGCAACCCGATCGTCTCCGCGAGTTGCTGCTCAGCGCCGATCGCCCGATCCAGTTCGTGTTCGCCGGCAAGGCGCACCCGGCCGATCAGGCGGGCAAGGACATGATCCGCGACATCGAGATGTTCGCCCGCAACCTCGATGTCGGTCACCGCTTCTTGTTCATCCCCGACTACGACATGGCCGTGGCTCGGCTCATGTACCACGGGTGCGACGTTTGGTTGAACAACCCCCGTCGGCCGCTCGAGGCGTGCGGCACCAGCGGGATGAAGGCCGCGCTGAACGGCGCGCTCAACTGCAGCATCCTCGACGGCTGGTGGGACGAGTGCCACAACGGCGAGAACGGCTGGGCGATCGCCTCGGCCGACGACGACCCCGACACAGCCCGCCGCGACCTCCGTGAGGCCACGAGCCTGTTCGGGCTGCTCGAACGCGAGATCGTGCCGCTGTTCTACCGGCGGGGCGCCGACTCGGTGCCGCACGGTTGGATCGACGCGATGAAGCGCAACTGGATGTCGCTCGGACCGTTCGTCACCGCGGCGCGAATGGTGCGCGACTACGTGACCGAGCTGTACGAGCCGGCCGCCGCAAGCGCGCATGCGGTCGCCGATCACGACTGGGCCCGGGCCCGTTCGCTGGCGGCCTGGAAGGAAGCGACCCTGGCGGCCTGGCCCGCTGTTCGGGTCACCGGGGTCGACGTCGACACCGGCGTCGCCCACGAGGGTGACGAGCGAACCGCTCTCGCCCACGTCGAGCTCGGTGCCCTCTCCACCTCCGATGTCGAAGTGCAGCTCATCCACGGCTCGATCGACTCCACCGGCGACTTCGTCGGGCGTCCCGCCACCGTGCGGATGAGCTCGGGCCACGATGGCGCGTTCTCGGCAACCTATCGAGTCGATGCCGCGGGACCGTACGGCCTCACCGTGCGGGTGCTGCCCACCCACCCCGCGCTGATCAGCCCCGTCGAGCTCGGTCGCGCCGCCTGGGCAACCTGAAGTCGTTCCCCCAAGATCTGGGCCGATGTTTTCTCGGCGGCCGAAACGAAATCGGCCCAGATCGATCACCGGCGCCGGATTCCCCGGATTCAGCGGCCGGTGAAGACGGCCTTGCCAGGTCCGTTGGCGAGGAAGCTCTTCACGCCGATCTGGCTGTCGTCGGTGGCGAACACGGCGGTGAAGAGCTGCCGCTCGAGCGCGAGGCCATCGGCGAGTGAGCAACCGAGACCGTCGTCGACCGCCCGCTTGACGAACCCCTGCGCAACGACCGCTCCCCTGGCGACCTCGGCAGCCAGCGCCAGTGCTCGCTCGTGCAGGAGATCTGGGGCAACCACTTCGTCGGCGAGCCCCAGGCGCAACGCCTCGTCTGCCTTCACCTGGCGTCCGGTCACGAGCATCTCCTTGGCCCGGCCTGCTCCGATGAGGCGGGCAAGGCGCTGCGTCCCCCCGCCGCCGGGGATGATGCCGAGCAGGATCTCCGGCTGCCCGAACACGGCGCGCTCACTCGCCATCCGATAGTCGCAGGCGAGGGCGAGCTCGCAGCCCCCGCCCAGGGCGTAGCCGCTCACCGCGGCGATCACGAACCGCGGGATCGCCGCCACGGCATCGAGCGCGGTGTGGAAGCCGAGCCCGATCCGCTCCGCCTCGGCAGTGCCGCCGAACTGGCCGATGTCGGCCCCGGCGGCGAAGATCCGCTCGCCGCCGGTGATGACGACGGCTCCGGGTGGATCTGCGGCGAGGGCGACAGCGATCGCGCCGAGGTCGTCGAGGACCTCTTGCGAGAGCGCGTTCACCTTCGGGTTGTTGAGCGTGACGAGGGCAACGCCGTCGTTACGCCGTTCGAGGAGCACGAGGTCGGCCATGGCCGCGAAGCTACACCCGAGGGTTTCACGACCACCTGGGTGCACCACCACCCTCGGGCATACCCGTGGGACTCGGATGGGCGGCAGGGACTCGGATGGGCGGTTGATCAGCCGCCGATGCCGCGCAGCATCTCGTCGGCAGCACCCCACGGATCGAGCTTGCGGGCCAGCACCTGCTCCTGCAGCGCCTCCCACCGCTCGCCAGTGGTGATCTGCCTGGCTCGCCGCTCAAGCCGCTGGGCGACGATCTCGCGCAGCTCGTCCCGAAGCCGGAAGGCCCGCCGCCGAGCGAGCTCACCGGACGCCTCGATGAACGCCCGGTGCTCGACCACGGTGTCCCAGAGCGTCGGCACCCCGGTGCCTTCGGTGGCCACCACGGGGACGATCGGTGGCCGCCATGCGCCGAGGTCGAGGGCCGACAGGTCGAGCATCTGCTCCAGGTCGCGGCGGGTCTCGTCGACGCCCTTGCGATCGGCCTTGTTGATCACGAACACATCGGCGATCTCCATCAGGCCGGCCTTGTTGGCTTGCACGCTGTCGCCCCATCCGGGGTTCACGACCACGACCGTCGTGTCGGCCTTGCCGGCGATCTCCACCTCGACCTGCCCCACGCCAACGGTCTCGACGAGGATCCACAGCCGGCCGATCGCGTCGAGCAACCGCACGGCCTCCGGCGTGGCCAGCGAGAGACCACCCAGGTGCCCCCTGGTGGCCATCGAGCGGATGAACACGCCCGGGTCGGTGGCGTGGTCCTGCATCCGCACACGATCGCCGAGGATCGCGCCGCCCGTGAACGGCGACGAGGGGTCGATGGCGAGAACCGCCACCTCGAGCTCGAGCCCGCGGAGATGCCCGATCGTGGCGCTGGTGAGCGTGCTCTTGCCCGAGCCCGGCGCTCCGGTGAGGCCGATCGTGTAGGCACCGCCCGTGTACGGGTAGCCGAGCCGGCCGATCTCGCGTGCTTCGTCGCCGCCGCGTTCCACGAGCGACAGCAGCCTGGCGACGGCGGCGCGATCGCCGTCGCGGGCGGCGGTGAACAGTTCGAGCGGGGAGCGGTTGCGGCGGGTCATTCGACTACGTGAGACAGACCGGTCAGGCCACGTTGACGACTTCGGTGACTCCATCGATGCGATCCTTCATGATCCGCTCGATGCCGGCTTTCAGGGTGAGCGTGCTGGCCGGGCAGGTGCCGCAGGCCCCAACGAGGCTGACGCTGACGATGCCACTCGCCTCGTCGACCTCGCGCAGCACGATGTCGCCTCCATCGGCCTGGAGTGCGGGGCGGATGACTTCGATGGTCTCTTCCACTTGGGCGCGCATGATGGTGACTTTCAGGAAGTGGTGGCACCCATTGAACCAGGGGGCACCATACGATGACGATTCATGACGAATTCTCCCAGGCGCCTCGGCCTCACCGTGCTCACGCTCGCGCTGCTCTCCGCCGGGTGCGGCGATTCGAACGATCAGGCGAGCCCGACGGTTGCCGACGACGCGGCCGGAGCACCAACGGTCGCTCCGGCAGCCACCCAGCCACCCGTGCTGTCGAGTGACATCCCCCTGCAGACGATTCCGCCGTACGACTCCGGCGACATCCCCGTGCCGCTTCCTCCGGTCGACTCCTCCGATGTGCCGATCATCATCACGGTCACGGTCGGCGTCGATTCCTCGGCCGATCGGGTCGAGACGGTGCCCCTGGGATCCACCGTGTCGCTCACGGTCGTGAACCCGGGCGCCGACGACGAGTTCCACCTCCACGGTTTCGAGCTGGGAGACGATCAGGTGATTCCGGCCGGCCAGAGCCAGACGTTCACGTTTGCAGCCGATCGGCAGGGGGAGTTCGAACTCGAGAGCCACGAGACGACCGACATCTTGCTGACCCTGAAGGTGGGGTGACGATGAGCGGCGCCGTGTTGGCTCACCAGGGCGGTTGGGACGAGATCTTGCTGATCATGGGTCCGATCCTCGTGGTCGTTGCCCTGCTCCGACTGGCGCGGAAGCGTGTGGAGCGGGCGCAGGCCGATCCCGGCCGGCCGTCAGCCGACGAGGGTGTGCGCCACTGATCTCAGATCCGGTCGATCGACGCGCCAACCGCGGCCAGACGGCCGACCAGATCGTCGTAACCGCGGTCGATGTGATGCACGCCGCTGATCATCGTCTCGCCTTCGGCCGCCAGCCCGGCCACCACTAGCGCGGCGCCGGCGCGGATGTCGGGTGCCCGAACCCTCGCGCCGCTGAGCGACGGCAGCCCGCGTACGACGGCGTGATGCCCGTCGGTGCGGATGTCGGCACCCAACCGCTGCAGCTCCTCCACGTATCGGAACCGACCCGGGTAGAGGTTCTCGGTGACGATGCCCACACCATCGGCGACGGCCAGCATGGTGACGATCAGCGGTTTGTAGTCGGTGGCGATGCCCGGATACGGCAGGGTGGCGACGTCGATGGAACGGAGCCGGCCCTCGCTGCAGACCGTGAGGCCGTGGTGCTGGTCGACGATGCGCAGGCCCATGTCGGAGAAGCGGCGCAGCACCATCTCCATGTCCTCGCGCCTGGCGCCGCGCAAGAACAGCTCACCGCCGGCGACTGCGGCCGCAGCGATGTAGGTGGCAGCCTGGATGCGGTCGGTGACGGTTCGGTGGTCGGTGGAACGCAGCGACCCGGGTTCGACACCGTGCACGACGAGCGTGGACGAGCCGACCCCTTCGATGTCGGCACCCATCGACACCAGCATCGTGCACAGATCGGCGATCTCCGGTTCGCGTGCGGCGTTGTCGATCACCGTCGTGCCCTTGGCATGGACGGCCGCGGTGACGATGTTCTCGGTCGCGCCGACGCTCGGGAACTCGAAGGTGATGTCGGCACCGTGGAGGCGCTCGGCACGCGCCTCGACGTCGCCGTGCGCCACCTCGAAGGTGGCGCCCATCGCCTCGAGGCCGGCGACGTGCATGTCGATCGGGCGTGATCCGAAGTCGTCGCCGCCAGGGAGCGACAGCCGCACGCGCCCGTAACGCCCGAGCAACGGGCCGAGAACGTTGATCGAGGCGCGGATGCGTTCGACCAGTTCGTAGGGAGCTACGGGCTCGATGACCCCACCGTTGTGCATCGTGATCTCGTTCGGCCCCGAGATCGTGGTGGACACGCCGATCGCGTCGAGGAGATCGGCCATGATCGCGACATCGGCGATGTCGGGCACGTTCGACAGGCGGTACTCGCCCTCGGCGAGAAGCGTGGCCGCCATCAGCTTCAACACCGAGTTCTTCGCACCCGGGACGACGATCTCGCCGAGCAACGGTCCCGACTTGCGCACCACGATCTGCTGCTCGGATTCGAGGTCTGCGGTTGGGGGCATCGCCGGCGATGCAGACGTGGACATGGAGGTCAAGTATGCCCGCGATTACTGTTCGCACGTGCTCGGGCCAGCAAGTCGTGTCGAACGGTTGTGGCCCTCGGCAGCGTCCGCCGCCACGACCGCCGATTCGAAGGCCGGTGCGTTTGCCGCGCGCGACACCATCGTTGCCGAGCAGGACGTGGGCGACGGACGGTTCGTGCAACGTGAGGGGCCGTTCGCCGAGTACTCACGCGTCGTCGAACGCCGCGGCGACGGGGTGCGCGACGTCACCACGTTCCGACTCGTGCTGCCATGGTTCGGGTGGCTGTTCCGGTGGCCCGTGCGCGCCACGCTGCGCAGCACACGGCGCGAGCGCGGCGTGCAGCCGGCGTGGGCACCGCCGGATCGACTCAACGCCCACCAGGTGATGGTGCTCGGGTTGCTGGCCGCGGTGTCGTTGAGCTCGGCGTTCGTCAACACCCTGTTCACCCAGACCGTGAACTTCGCTGCTGACGACTTCGGCATCAGCGAGCAAGGCCAGGGGATCGCTGGTGTGATCGTGCGGTTCGGCATCGTGCTGGCGCTCCCGTTCGCGGTGCTCGCCGACCGCGTCGGGCGGCGACGGATGATCGTGCTGTTGGCCTGGCTGGCGCCCACGCTCGCCTCGCTCGGCGCGATCGCACCCAACTTCTGGGCGCTGACCGCAACGCAGACGATCGCCCGTCCACTCGGCATTGCCCTCGACCTGCTGATCGCGGTCGCCGCGGCCGAGGAGATGCCGAAGAACAGCCGCGCTTACGCGGTCAGCGTGCTGGCGATGGCGAGCGGCCTCGGCGCCGGCGTCGCGGTCATCGCCCTGCCACTCGCCGACATCGGTCCGGGCGCATGGCGGCTGGTGTACGTCGTGTCGCTCGTCTGGCTGCTCGCCGCGCTGGATGTGTCGCGCCGGCTCACCGAGACTCCGCGGTTCGAGCACGTCGTCGAGATCCACGCAATCGGCAAGGCACACATCGACCGTCATCGATTGGCGATCATCGCCACGGTCGCGTTCACCGCGAACCTGTTCATCGCCCCGGCGTCGTACTTCCAGAACAGGTACCTGAGCGACGTCCGCGGGTACAGCGCGGCAGGCATCTCGCTGTTCACGTTGGCCACCGCGACCCCGGCGTCGTTGGGCTTCGTCCTGGGCGGTCGCGTGGCCGATACCACCGGTCGGCGTCGCTTGTTGGCTGTCTCACTCCCGGCAGCGACGCTGCTGCTGGTGGCCTCGTTCACCGTTGGCGGGTGGCCGATGTGGCTCGCCGCCTTCGCCGGTGGACTGGTCGCCGGCATGGCCTACCCGGCTTTCGCGGTCTATCGAACCGAACTCTTCCCCACCGGCAGGCGCGGGCAGGCGGGTGGAGTGATCGTCGCCACAGCTCTAATCGGCGGAAGCCTCGGCCTGATCGCCGCCGGCGTCCTGCTCGATCTCGGATGGAGCTACGGCGCCGTGATGGGAACCCTCGCCCTCGGTCAGGCGGTAGCGGCGACGATCGTGCTGACGAGCTACCCGGAAACCGCGCACCGGTCGTTGGAGGAGATCAACCCCGAGGATGCTTGACGGTGGCGAGCCAGTCGACCACCGCCGCGGCGATCACGTCGTCGGCCCCCTTCAGGTCGTGTCGACCACGCTCGATCCACACGTGCCGCACCGTGCCGGGGATGGTGGCCGTCCACGCGGTGAGCTCAGCGGGAGTGCCGAACGGGTCCTTCGTGCCATGCACGAAGAGACACGGGACGTGCAGTTGGGGAAGGTGCTCGACACGGAGCCGGTCGGGCTTGCCTGGCGGATGCAACGGATACGACACCAACACCAACCCGACGGCATCGACCGCACCGGAGGCGACCGCCATCGAGCAGATCCTGCCGCCCATCGAGCGGCCGCCGAGAACGAGCCGCGAAGGGGCGAGGGCCCGAGCTTCGTCGATCACGGCCTGCAGGAGCACGGGTGGCCGATCGGGCGCGCCCGCTCGATGGCGAGAAGCGACGAGTGCTCGCTGCTCGATCCGGCCCCTGGGAACAGCAGCATCGCCGGCACCGACCCGCTGGCCTGATGACTGGTCATCGGTTGAGGATCTTCCTGGCTTCGCCGAGGTCGGCGATCGCCTTGCTGGCAGCAAGATCGCTGCCACCGTGGTCGGGGTGCACCCGGCGCAGTCCCTCGCGATAGCGCGAGGTGACGTCCTTCCTCAGCACCTTGCCCGTGCCGAGCGGGAACCCGAGCAGGTCGAGCGCCCAGGCCCGCGGGTCGGCGAGAGCCGACAGCGAAGTGGTGGCGTTGCCGGCGAGATCGGCAATGAACGACGGGCCGATCGGCGCCCGCCACCGCATCGCCCGGTGCAGCACCGGGACCAGCGCCTCGCGCGCCGACCGATCGAGCCGCTCGACGGCGTAGATCGCTCCGAGCACCTGCACCAGCGGGCTCCCGTGCGGT
>VFMC01000002.1:17928-21151 GCA_006515795.1 Acidimicrobiaceae bacterium
GGTCGCAGGTCGAAGCGCACGTTGTCGCCCTCACCGCGCAAGCGGTGCACGCTCACCGCCAGGCCATGACGATCCACTTGGTAGCGGTGGCGCAGGCGCGGTTGGGTGATGCGATCGCCGCGCTCGATCTGATCGAGCAGCCGATGGATGTCGGGCACGAGATCACCGTCGACGTCGGGGAGATGCGCGGCGACCACGGCCGCGAGCAGCAACCCACCGAAACCAGGGGCCGGCTCGACCGGCAACACGAGGTGCCCGAGCGCGATTCGGCGTGTGGGCGTGACCGGGCGGGAGTGCCACACCTCGAGTTCGGCGAGGAGCATCGAGACCACCCCACCTCCTCAGACGTGCGGTCGGAGCAGATCGTGCAGCTCGGCCGCCGCCTCGCGCGCCTCGTCGAGGTTTGGGCCCCCGTCGTCGGTGAGGGCGTCGGCGACGCGATCAGCGATCACGCACGTCTGGGCCCACAGTCGCGGCTGGACTCCGAACGGCGGCGCCGCGGCGTCGGCCACGTCGGTGGCCGCGAGCAGCTGTTCGAGCCCATCGGGATCGAGCGGGTCGCGGCGCAATCGCTCGCCGGCGAGGAAGAAGGTGGTGAGCAGTTCCGCCGGCGCCGCGCCGCCGTCGATGCCATCACTCGCCGCGTCACCGGCGACCGAGGCCCCACCGAGGTCGATGTGCTCGCCACTCTCGATGTCGTCGAGGAGAGCGTCGACCACGACCTCGTCGTCGGTGCTCACGATGATCGTGGAGCCGGCCCAGCGGAACGCGAGGTGCGCCTCGTCGAGCGCTCGGGACAGCGCAAGGCGCTCCGACTCGTTCCACTCGTCGAGCTCGTACTCGGTGGTCGGCGCCGATTCGTCGAGCGTGTCGCTGCCGTCGCTGACGATGCCGAGGCGCTGCTCGACTTCGCTGATGAGCTCGTCGGCGCGCTGTTCGAGCTCATCTGGCACGGCCAGCTCGGCGCCCACCCACCCGTGCGGTATCTCGGCATCGGCCATCGCCGCGGCGAGCTCGGCCTGTTGGTCGAACGTCCATGACGCGAGGTCGTAGTACACCCGCGTGGCGTCCGGGTCGTCTGGGTTCCAGTCGGTCATGGCGGGTCCGATCGAGTCGTGGGATTGCCCGAGGCGACGCTATCGGTCAGGGCATCGGTCAGGGCATCGATCAGGGCATCGGTCAGGGCCGCATGCACGTCGTTCCTTCGGCCGGTGCGATCGAAGGCTACGGTGAGAGCGATGAGCGCACCTGACCGCAACCTCGCCCTCGAACTGGTCCGCGTGACCGAAAGCGCTGCCCTCGCTGCGTCTCGGTGGGTGGGCCGCGGCGACAAGCTGGGCGCCGACGGCGCGGCGGTTGATGCGATGCGCACCGTCCTGGCCACGGTGCCGATGGACGGCATCGTCGTGATCGGCGAGGGCGAGAAGGACGAAGCGCCGATGCTCTTCAACGGCGAACGGGTCGGCGACGGCAGCCCGCACAAGGTGGATGTGGCCGTCGACCCGATCGACGGCACCAGCCTCACCGCGCTCGGACGCGCCAACGCGATCTCGGTGATCGCGGTCAGCGACCGCGGCAGCATGTTCGACCCGGGGCCGTGCTTCTACATGACCAAGATCGCCGTCGGCCCCGATTGCGCCGGGTCGATCGACATCACGGCCACCGCCACCCAGAACTTGCGCTGGATCGCCAAGGCCAAGCGCGAAAGCGTTCGTGATCTCACCGTGGTGATCCTCGATCGCCCGCGCCACGACGATCTCATCGCCGAGGTCAGGGCCAGTGGGGCCCGAGTGAAGTTGATCTCCGACGGCGACATCTTCGGAGCCATCGCAACCAGTTGGCCCAACGCCGGCGTCGACGTGCTGTTCGGCATCGGCGGCACGCCGGAGGGCGTGGTCGCCGCTGCCGCATTGAAGTGCATGGGAGGCGAGATCCAAGCGCAGCTCTGGCCGCGCAACGAAGACGAGCGGGCCGCGGCGATCGCCGCCGGTTACGACCTCTCCGATGTGCTCACCACCGACGACCTCGTGCGCGGCGACAACGCCTTTTTCGCCGCCACTGGAATCACCGACGGCGAGCTCCTCCGCGGCGTGCGCTTCAGCCCTCGCGACGCGCAGACGCAGAGCCTCGTGATGCGTTCGCGCAGCGGCACCGTTCGGCTCGTCGAGGCGCACCATCGGCTCGACAAGCTCGCCGCCTTCGCCGCCGTCGACTACAACTGAACACCCCGCCGGTTCAGGGCCGCCGGTTCAGGGCCGCCGGTTCAGGGCCGCCGGTTCAGGGCCGCGCGTGACACCGCGCGGCGTGATGCCGGTGACCGCGGCCAGACCCTTGTAGATCATGCCTGGCACGCACATGGCTCGACCCTTGGCCACATCGTCGAGACCGGCCTTGGCAACGTCGTCGGCCGACATCCATGCGAACGCCGGATAGTTCGAGGCGTACGTCTCGGTGTTGCTCACGCTCTGGAACTCGGTGCGGGTGAGGCCCGGGCACAGGGCCGTCACCTTCACACCCGTTCCGCGCGCCTCCTCGTGGAGGCTCTCGGTGAGGCTGGTGACGTACGCCTTGGTCGCCGCGTAGACGGCCAGGTTGGGCGCCGGCTGGAAGCTGGCCACGCTGCTCACGTTGAGCAGGTGGCCGCTACCACGCGGCACCATCGCCCCGAGCGCGGCCCGACTGATGCGGGTGAGTGCGGTGACGTTGAGCGCGATCTCCAGCTGGAGGCGGTCGGGGTCGAGCTCGTGGAACGAACCCGAAGTACCGAACCCGGCGTTGTTCACGACCAGATCGATCGGCTCGGCTTCGCTGGCGACTCGCGCGGCAATGGCGCGCATGCCGTCATCGGTGGTGAGGTCGGCGGCGAGCACCTCGATGTTTGCGTGCGCGGCCGCCACCTCCTCGAGGCGGTCGACGCGACGGGCCACGATCACCTGCGGAACGCCGCTGTCTGCGAGCAAGCGAACCATCGACTCGCCGATGCCGCTGGATGCCCCGGTGACGAGTGCCGACGTGAACCGGTACTGCGAAGTCATCTGCTCACAGTACCGAACGCCGCCCACACCCGGTCGAGAACAGCCTCAGTGCGCGCCGGCCGTCGTGCCCGACACGCCACCGCTCGCACTCAGGCGGGCGTGCGCCCGGCTGAGGGCCGCAGCGGCCTCGGCGTCTTGCGCGTGGCGCAGCCGCTCCTCGGCGCGCTCCTTGGCCTGCATCGCCCGGG
>VFMC01000317.1 GCA_006515795.1 Acidimicrobiaceae bacterium
ACCCGACCAGCCCGAACGCCACGCACCCGGCGACCGAACCCTTCAGCGTCCAGCCCCCGAAGATCACGGCGGCGATGGCGATGTATCCGCGCCCGCCGATGAGCGAGTCCTCGAACCGTCCGGATCTCGCGTAGAGGAAGTACCCACCACCGATGCCGGCAAGCATCCCCGTGAGGTAGATCGTCTGGCGGCGCAACGCGTTGACGCGCAGCCCCGACACGTCGGCGGCGTTGGGATCCTCACCGACGGCCCTGACGGCGAGGCCCCAACGGGTGCGGTAGAGCATGAACCACACGGCCGGGACCACCGGGTAGACGAGGTACAGCACCCACGGTTGGTCGAACAGCGCAGGCCCGACGAGTGGCACCTCGGACAGGCCGGGGATCTTGAACCGGCGCACGACGTGCGACTCCGGTTCGTTGGACCCGACGAGGAAGCCGACGACGCCGAGCACGAGGACGTTGAGCACCAGCCCGACGACGAACTGGTCGGCCGAGAGCCGGTGACTCATGTTGGCCTGGACGGCCGAGACGACGAGTCCGGCGAACGCCGCCAGGAGCAACCCTCCCCAGACGCCCACGCTGTCCTGGCCGACGGCCGCGGCGTAGGCGCCGGCCAGCATCATCGCTTCGACGGAGATGTTGATGGTGCCGGCCTTCTCGGCCACGAGCTCGCCCGAGGCGGCGAACAGCAGCACGACGGCAGCGATCATTGCGTTGCGGTACGCGCTCTCGTTGGTGAAGATGTCGGCGAGGGTGGACATGAAGTTGCCCATGTCAGGTCCGCGCGCTCGTTGCGGCGAGGGCCCGCCGGCGAGCCCGGAGGTACAAGATCGCCGGTGGCAGCAGCATCGCCAGAACGAGCATGCCCTGAACGACGTCGGCGATTCGCGCCGATACGCCGGTGGAACGCAGGAAGCCCGAGCCGGTGCGCAGCCCGCCGAACAGGAACGCCACGAAGATCAGCACGATCGCTCGCTGGCGGGCGACGAGCGCGGCGAGCAGACCGGCGAACCCGATGCCGGCCCCGAAGTTGGCAACGAGCTGGTAGTTGCCGAAGTCGCCACCGGTCAACATCACGCCACCGGCCAACCCGGCGAACCCGCCGGACGCGAGCATCGCACCGACCCCGTACCGCTTCTGGGAGACGCCGGCTCGCTGCGCGGTACGGGCGTTGCGGCCCAGCATTCGCAACCGGAAGCCGACGACGGTGCGACCCAGCACCAGCCACACCACGACGGCCAGCGCTACGGCGGCCAGGGCGCTGATCGGGAACTCGTTGCCGAACAGCGTGATCCGAGGGATGCGCCGATCGGCGGCGAACGGTTCGCTGACCTGGTTGCGGTTGGCCCGTCCCTCGGCGGGGGCGAGCAGCAGGAATCGGTTGCGCAGTCCGAACCCCATGAGGTTGGCGGCGACGGTGCCCATGAGCAGCGTGGTCAGCACCTCCGGTACGTTCCGCCAGTACTTCAGCGCACCGGCGATCCCGGCCCAGATGGCGCCACCCACCACACCACATGCCAGCGACACGAGCAGGGCGAGCGGCCCGGGACCTCCGATCCGTACGCCGACGTACGCGGCGAAGCCGGCACCGATCACGAGCTGCCCCTCCTGGCCGATGTTGACCAGCCCGGCCCGCCCGCTGATCGTCGTGCCGAGGGCGACGAGCAGGATCGGTGCCGAGACGCCGAGCGTGAGGCCCCACCGGCCCGGCTGGCGGACAGCACCGTCGAGGATCACGGTGTACACGCTGGTCCACGACCCCTTGTCCGACGCGAGCTCCAACAAGATCGCGGCCAGGGCCAGAGCTACGAACAAGCAGAAGGCGTAGAGAACGATCACCTCCGCGGCACCCGACCACCGGGGTCGCCGGCCGACCGGCGCGGTCGTCGGGGACCCGGCCTGCCCGGATGTGGACGGGTCGAGTTCGGCGACGTCAGTCATCGCTCGCTCCAGCAGCAGCACCAGCGCCGCCCATCAGCATCCCCAGCCGGGCCACGTCCACCTCGGCCCGGTCCATCTCGCCGACGATCCGACCGTTGGCGATCACGACGATGCGGTCCGACAGGTCGAGGATCTCCTCGAGCTCCGTCGAGATCAACAGCACGCCGACGCCACCGGCAGCAACGTCACGCAACTGCGCGGACATGTACTCGATGGCACCGACGTCGAGCCCGCGTGTGGGTTGGGCGGCGACCAACACCTTCGGGTCATGCGACAGCTCGCGGGCCAGCACGACGCGCTGCTGGTTGCCGCCCGACAACGACCACAACGGTGCATTGGGTCCGGTGCAACTGATCGAGAAGCGATCGATCAGCGCCTCTGCCTTGGTGCGCATAATCGCCATGTTGATCAGCCCTCGGCGGGAGATGCGGTCGGGATCGGCGATGAAGAGGTTCTCGGCCACGGTGAAGTCGAGCACGCATCCGGAGTCGTGGCGGTCCTCGGGGATCACCGCGATGCCGGCCCGCGCCATCGCCCCGGCCTTGCCAGTGGTGATCTCGCGCCCGTTCACCTCGACCCGCCCGGATTCCGCGACGCGCAGGCTGGAGAGCACCTCACCCAATGCCCGCTGACCGTTGTCCTCGACCCCGGCGACGCCGACGATCTCGCCGGGATGCACCTCCAACGTGAGGCCGTCGAGAAGCACCCGTCCGTCGCGGCCACCGGCGCTCACGCCGATGATCCGCAGCACGGGTTCTGCCCGGTTCGGCAATCGAGCAGCGGCGGCTGCGGGGGCGGAGACCACGGTGACGGCGACCACGGCTTCGGGAACGGCAACCACTGGGACGGCGTCGTCGCTGTCTGCATCGACCACCCCGAACGCGGCGTGCTCACTGCGCAGCACGACGTCGCGTCCCACCATCGCTCGGGCCAGCGCACTGGCCTCGGTGCCGGCGGTTGGGCCGGATTGCACCACCCGGCCGTCGCGCATGATGGTGACCTCGACAGCACCGATGTCGGCTCGTCGAACACCAGCACCTCCGGATCCCGCCGCAGGCACTTGATGATCTCCACCCGTTGGCGCATGCCCGCCGAGAGATCCGAGATGCGGTCGTCGGGGTCGATGTCCAAGCCGTACTGCTCGCTGATGTGGCCGACCCGCTGGCGGACACGAGCGGGGTCGAGCCGACCGATGTCGCCGAGGGCCACGTTCTCCCAGACCGTGAGGGCCTCGATGAGGCTGAAGTGCTGGTGCACCATGGCGATGCCGTGGGCTCCGGCATCGACCGGGTCCACGATCTGTACCTGCCGACCGTCGAGCCGGATCTGCCCGGCGTCGGGGAGCACGAGACCGATGAGCACCTTCATCAGCGTGGACTTGCCGGCGCCGTTCTCGCCGAGGATGCCGTGGATCTTCCCCCTGTGCAGCGTGAGGCTCACCCGGTCGCAGGCGACGATCTGGCCGAAGTGCTTGGTGATGTCGATGAGCTCCACAGCGGGCGGGGAGCTGTGCCCCCCACCCGCGTGGTCTTCGAAGGTTGACGTCATGGACGAGCGGTCACCCCTCTGCGAAGGCCTGGCCCGCGATCTCGCCGAAGATTGCTTCGAACTCGCCTGCCGCGATCTGCGCGTATACGTCGTCCATCGCCGCCTGCTGCTCTGGCGTCGCGTTGCAGATGATGGCGCCCGGCTCGGGATCGACGCCGACCTTGAAGTCCTTGGTGTCGCCTTCCTGGAAGCTGCCGTCGATGATGCCGGCCATCACGGCCCGCACGTAGTCACCGCCGTCGAACTTCACCGCGATGTCGTACTTCAGCTCCTCGTCGGCCTCGCAGACCTTCGACGAGCCGGCGCTCATCACGATCAACCCGGCCTCGTTGGCGGCCTGGACAACCGGACGATGGGCGCCGCCGAGATACGGGTACACGGCATCGGAGCCTTCGTCGATGGCGGTCTGCAGGGCGGCGGTGGCGTTGGCGATGTTGTCGAAGTCGAACGGGAAGTCGCCCGACTGCACGTAGGTCATCGTGTACGCCGGGTCAACGGCCTGCAGGCCGACTTCGAAGGCGAGGTACGACTGCTTCTCGAACCCGAGGTCGCAGCACCCGATGAACGTCGTCGCGTCACCACCGTTGGCCTGCAACAGCAAGCCGGTCGCATAGCCGGCCGTGTAGGCGATCTCGGCGCCGTTGTCGCGGCTCTGGGCCAGGCCGGGATCCTCCGGGAAGCCAGCACCGCAGTTGCAGTACCAGAAGATGTCCGGGTACTGCTCGATGAGGGCCGGGAGTGGCTCGGCGATCTCCGAGGCGCCGACGATGATCACGTCGACATCCTGCTGGGCGAGGTCACCCATGAGCGTTGCTGCGTCGGCGGCCTCGATCTTGTCGACCACGATCGGCTCCTCGAAGCCGTTCTCGGCCGACAGCTCGCGGGCTGCATCGACGACCGCCTGGTAGTAGGCGCTCCGTCGACGGTGCTTCCGTGCTCGGTGCCTCGGTTGACGGTGCCTCGGTGCCTGGTGGAACGGTGGTTGTGGTCTCCTCGTCGTCACCGCATGCGGCGGCAACGAGGCTCAGGGCAGCGAATGCTGCCACGAACAGTTTCGATGATCTCATGATGCTCTCCCCCCGGAGTTCTCCGGTGTCTGTGTGCTGGCTGGCGCGACGCAGTGCGTCGCTCGTTGCTGGGCGTGCCTCCCGCTGCCCCCTCGTCACCTCCTCAACTCGTCGACGATGGACTTCTTGTGGCGGTACGCCCGGGCGAGGGGTTCGCCCTCGGCGAGCGACCGGGCCACGAGATCTTCTGCGGTGGAGTAACGCCTCGCCGCGTGGAGCACGGCGTCGGCGGTCGCGGCCCGCAGCCGGACGCACCCGCCGGCGTCGACGACGATCACGTCGTCGGCTGCCACACTCACCTCGTTCACCGTGACGGTGGTGTCGATGTGGGTGAGCTGCGCCTGGCCGTTGGGCCCGACCACATGCTCACCGATCGCGTACACGGGGAACCCGATGGCGGTCAT
>VFMC01000318.1:0-4514 GCA_006515795.1 Acidimicrobiaceae bacterium
TGAAGATGTGTCCGGGATGCCCGCCGTTGTCGGCCAGCACCTCGGCGGCGCCCGCCGTCGCGGTACTGGCGCCGGCCAGCACGAGTGCCGGATCGAGGTTGCCCTGCACCACCAGGTCGGCGCCCATCCGTCGCCTGGCGTCGGTGATGGTGGTGCGCCAATCGAGCCCCAGCACCGGCGTCGACGAGCCATCGCCGCTGGCTGCCGCGAGCATCGACTCGAGCAGGTGGTCGCACCCGAACCCGAAGTGGATGCCCGGTACGCCGGGGTGGCTGCGGCCGAGCTCGGTGAACACTGTGCGCGAGTGGGGCAGCACGTAGGTGTCGTAGTCGCCGCGGCTCAGCGCGCCGGCCCACGAGTCGAACAGCTGGAAGGCCCGCGCCCCGGCCCGCAGCTGCACGTCGATGAACGCGACGCTGTGCTGGGCGAGGCGCTCCATCACGTGGTGCCACAGTGCCGGCTCGGTGTGCATCAACTGCTTGGTGTGCTCGTAGGTTCTGCTGGGGCGCCCTTCGATCAGGTAGCTCGCCACCGTGAACGGCGCGCCGGCGAAGGCCAGCAGCGGCACTTCGGGGGAGAGCTCGCCGGCGAGCAGCTCGACGGTTCGCGACACGTAGTGGACGTGATCGGCTTCGAGCGGCGGCAGGCGGTGGAGATCGGCGGCCGAGCGGAGCGGATGTTCCGCAACGGGCCCCGTGCCGGGGGAGACGTCGATCCCGAAGCCAACCGCGTGCGCCGGCACGACGATGTCGCTGTAGAGCACGGCCGCGTCTACCCCGTAGCGGGTCACCGGCTGCATGGTGAGCTCGGCGGCGACATGCGGTTGCTTGATCGCCTGCAGGATGCTGCCCTCGCCGCGAACGCCGCGGTACTCGGGCAGGCTGCGCCCGGCCTGGCGCATGAACCACACGGGCCGGCGCGACGGCATCCGGCCGTGGGCCGCGGAGATGAAGGGAGCCGTTTCATTCGCAGGGCCGGACATGCGTCGGAAACGCTATCCGCAAGGGGGGCTGTCGAGATTTACGAAACCTTGAGTCATGATGCCGGCGATCGCTGCCGATACGCCGTCCGAGGAGAGTCGCTTGATGATCGAAGGCGGGGCATCGGAGAGGTGGATCGGTCGGCCATGGGCGGCCAGAGGTGTGCGCGCCCTGGTGTACATCGTGCCGTTCGCGACATCGGTGCTCGCCGCCTACATCGTCTCGTCGGCGATCCCTGCCGCGCCGACCATCCCCGTTGCCATCGCCCGCCTCGTGCTGATCGGTGCGATCGCCACGGTTGCGCTGCGGTTGACGGACCGGGTGATGCGGCGGTTGATGCCGCTGGCTGCGCTGTTGGACCTCACCTTGGTGTTCCCCGACCGGGCGCCCTCGCGTTACAAGATCGCGGCGCGCAGCGGAACGACCGTTCAGTTGGAGCGCCGGCTCAGCGACTACCACCGCTCGGGGGCCGAAGGGCCGGCCCGTGCCGCCGAGCACCTGCTCGAGCTCGTCGGTGCGCTGAGCAAGCACGACCGGATGACGAGGGGTCACTCCGAGAGGGTCCGGGCGTACTCGCAGATGATCGGCGAGGAGATGGGGATCAGCGGCACCGAGCTGGATCACCTCCGCTGGGCCGGGCTCATCCACGACGTCGGCAAGCTGCGCATCGACCCGGCGATCCTGAACAAGCCGGGCAAGCTGACCGACGAGGAGTACGAGATCATCAAGTTGCACCCCGAGTACGGGGCCGAGCTCGCCGCACCGCTGGCCGGATGGTTGGGCGAGAGCGTGCTCGCCGTCGTGCAGCACCACGAGCGGTGGGATGGCAACGGATATCCACGTGGCCTCGCCGGCACCGAGATCTCCCTCGCGGCGCGCATTGTCTCGGTGGCCGACGTGTTCGATGTGATCACATCGGTGCGCTCCTACAAGCGCGCTTGTTCACCGGTCGCGGCGCGACAGGAACTGGCGAAGTGTGCCGGGACCCAGTTCGATCCGGCCGTGGTTCGCGCCTTCCTGAACGTCTCGGTGGGCAGGTTGAGGATGGCCATCGGGCCGCTGTCGTGGTTGACCCAGTTGGCTTATGCCGTCACCACATTCGCCGGCCTCGCCACCGCCGGTGTCGGCGCGGTGGCCATCGCCGACACCGTGATCCCGGCGCCGGCGGCAGTGATCGCGGAGGCGGGCGAGGACCTCACCAGTGCCCGCCAGACCTTGCCCGTCTCGGCCGGTGATCTGGTGGTCACCGCCCTGTCCACCTCGGCCGAACAGGCGGCACACGACAGCGGCCCCGTGCTGACCGCTGCCGCACCAGAACCGGCTCGTCCACGCACCGGAGACCCCGAAGCAACGACCACGTCCTCGTCCGCACCGGCCGACGAACCCCTAGCCGGCGGAGGCAGCGACGATCCGGATGCTGGAACGGGGTCACCCCCGGCGGTGGCCCCGACTGGTGACACGACGCCGGCTGAAACGACGACGACGACCGCCCCCGCGACTTCCACCACCACCACCACCACAACAACGGCTCCTCCATCCACCACGACGCCTCGCCCGCCGCCCCCGACGACCAGCGTCGTGCCACCTTCGGTAGGGGTGTACCTGCTCGGTTCCTCAGGCGTCGGCGATGTCGCCTCGCAGCCCGTGCTGCCCCTCGTGCAGCGCGCCCCGCTGAACCTCGCCGTGATCAACCTAGACACCGAGCGAAACAACGATCCGTGGCTGCAGATCGCGAGGGACGGCGACCTCGTCATCGATGATCCGGCCAAGATCCAGCGGTTCACGCTCGATCCGCCGGGCAATCTGCAGCTCGGCCAGTCGGTGATCCTCGATCTGTATGCGGCGCCGAAGGACCTCTCCCCGAGCACCGTTGCGTTGACCGCCGCCCTCGTCAACTGCAAGGACAGCACGCAGGCCTGCACCGTGATCGAGCAACGGGGGGTCACGTTCGCCGGCACGCTCGGGCTCCTCTCGCCGATCCGTTTCGACTTCGGTGCGGTGCGCCAGACGATCGCCGCGAACCACCACCTCGAGATCTGGATCGTGGTGCCCAACTCCTCGGCCGACGACGTCTGGATCGCCTACGACTCCGACCTCGCGCCGAGTGCTCTGACCATCGTGAGCTGAGGGTTCGATGTCCTTCGGACTGGCCTCCGTGGTGGTGCCGGAGGCGCCCGGTAGGCTTTTCCGACCCATGACGGAGCAGCATCCCGATCTCGCCGACGAGCAGGCGTACATCGATCACGCCTACGACTGCCTCGAACAGAGCCGCACCGACGCATGGAAGCTGCGCGATCTCAGCGAAGCCACGTTGGGTGGAACCTTCCAGGCCCGCTACGAACGCGACGTGTTCGACGAGGCACTGGTCAATCGGCTCACCAAGCTCGACCTCGGCGACGCCGCCCTGGTGTTCGGGCGCATCGATCGGCTGGCCGAGTCGCCCGAGGAGATCGAGAGCTTCCACATCGGTCGCTTGGCGGTGGCCGACGGCCACAGCGAGCCGATCGTGGTCGACTGGCGGGCCCCGGTGGCCGAGCCGTTCTACCGGGCGACCGGGCGGGAGACCATGGGGCTGCGCCGCCGCCGCCACTTCGCGGTGCACGGGCGCCAGCTCTTGGGGCTCGAAGACGAGCTGTTCGGCGACGGGCACCTCGGGGTAGGCGCCGATGACGGAATCGTCGCTGCCGGCCCTCCGATCGGCCTGCGCGGCTACTCCACGCTCCTCGCGGCCCTCGAGCGCGGACGCACCGGCCAGCTCGGCGACATCGTCGCCACGATCCAGGGCGAGCAGGACGAGATCATCCGCAGCCCACAGGCCGGCGTGCTCGTCGTGCAGGGCGGTCCCGGTACTGGCAAGACGGTCGTCGCCCTCCACCGCGCCGCGTACCTGCTGTACACGTTTCGGTTCCCGCTCGAAGATCAGGGTGTGCTCGTGATCGGGCCGAACCGGGTGTTCCTGCGCTACATCGAGCGGGTGCTGCCGTCACTCGGCGAGGCCGGGGTCGAACAGGTGGTGCTCAACGATCTGGTGCAAGACGTGCACTGGGCCCGATACGGGATCGACAAGCCCGATTCGCACCTCGCCGCCGTCGTCAAGGGCGATCTGCGAATGGCCGACGTGATCGACAAGGCGGTCACCGATCGCGAGCGCCCGCTGCGCGACGAGCTGGTCGTACCGTTTCGTACCGGGTTCGTCCGGCTCCGGCCCGACGAGACGGTGCGCATCGTCCGCACCGCACAGCGGCGCTACCGCCGTCACAACGCCGCCCGCAAGTGGGTCGAGGGCGAGATCTGGTCGGCGATGGCGGCCACCTGGCGCGACGGCGATCTGTCGCCCAACGAGGTCAAAGAAGTCGTCCGCCCGATGCCCGAGGTGCGAGCAGCACTGGAACGGATCTGGCCGGTGCTCGCGCCGGCGGAGCTGCTCCACGACTTGTTCGGCTCGAAGGCGCTGTTGCGGCTCGCCGCGTCGTCGTTCCTCGACGAGGCCGAGTACTTGGCGTTGCACCGATCGCGAGTGGACGACGTCGCCGA
>VFMC01000318.1:4561-8362 GCA_006515795.1 Acidimicrobiaceae bacterium
CCTTCGGCCACATCGTGATCGACGAGGTGCAAGACCTCACCCCGATGCAACTGCGGATGGCGTCGCGGCGGTCGCTGAACGGCAGCATGACCGTGGTGGGCGACATCGCCCAGGCCACCGGGGCGCTCGCCCCCGACGACTGGAACGACATCCTGGCCCACCTGCCCGACCAGCGCCCGTCGCGGGTGATCGGTCTGAGCGTCGGGTACCGCATCCCCGACGGCATCATGGAGCTCGCCAACCGGGTGATGATGGCGGCCACCCCCACCCTGCGGGCACCGATCAGCGTGCGCGCCGGCGACGAGCATCCCGAGTTCGTGGCTGTCGACCAACCCGATCAGTTGTTCATCGAGGTGGCTGCCGCGACCGCAGCGATGGTCGACGACATCCCCGGCGGCAGCATCGCCATCGTGGCGCCCGACGATCTCGTCGATTCCGTTGCCGGCGCCCTTGCCACAGCAGGCATCGAGCACGCCAGGGCCACCCGCAGCGGGCTCAACGCCGGGGTCACCGTGGTGCCTGTCAGCGTGGTGAAGGGTCTCGAGCTCGACGGCGTGGTCGTGGTCGAACCGGCGGCGATCGTCGCCGGCGAGCAGCAGGGCCTACGAGCGCTGTACGTGGCGCTCACCCGCAGCACACGGCGGCTCACCGTGGTGCACGCCGAGCCGTTGCCGGCAAGCATGGCCTGACCCGCCCGCGGCCACCCGGTCACCCGGTCAACAGATGGCGTTTGTGCACAAATGCACCGCCCGCGTGCATTCGCGCCCAAACGCGGATCCCCCGGCGCCTAGCCGAGGGTGGCTGCTACCAGTGCCTGGAGGTTCCTGGCGGCCTTGTCGGCGTCGGCGGCTCGCTTGNNNCACCGTCGACAGGCCCAGGGCGGTATCGCCGAGCCGAACCAGCAGATCCTCGACCGCTCCGGTGGGCTCCGTGGTCGTGGTGACCGCGGCGGTGGACGGGGCTCGGCTGGCGTCGTACGTGGTGGCGCAGCTCACGCCCGCCACCGAGCTCGCGACGCACGCGGCGATGACCAAATATGGGCGCAACGGTCGTCTCGCGATCAGGCCATCACGAGGATTCGGGCGCTGGCAAACGCTCCGACGCCGACATGGCGACCCTCGATCTCGACCGTGACGGTGCCGTCGGGCGATGCTGCGGTGAGCACCCCCGAGCGACCGGGCTGGATGCTGGACTCTTCGAGGAAGTGGAGCAGGCCCGGGGTGAACTCCAGCTCCTCGGGAATGCGATTCACCGTGAACCGCTGGCCGACGACGAGCGAGCTGAGCGGCGTCGACTCGGGGGCGAGGTACGTGGACCCGGGGATCGGGTTGCCGTGCGGGCATGTGGTGGGGCTGCCGAGCACGCGGTCGATCGCCTTCTCGACGGCATCGCTGATGACGTGCTCCCACTTGCCCGCCTCGTGGTGGGCATCGGCCCACGACAGCCCCAGCATGTCGGTGAGGAACCGTTCGGCCAGACGGTGTCGACGAACGACACGTTGGGCGAGCACCAGACCCTTGGCCGTGAGCGTGATCGTGCCGGCTTCGTTGGTGATGAGCTGCTCGGCCTCGAGCCGCCGGATCATCTCGCTCACAGCCGGGCGGCTCACCTTGAGCCGGTCGGCGATTCGGGCCTGGATCACGTCGAGGTCGTCTTCCTTCAGTTCGAAGATGCACTCGCAGTACTCCTCGAAGGCGGGGTGATGCTCTCCGAGGGCCGGCATGGCGGGAACGCTATCGCCCGGGGACGCCCCTCGCCCGGCGCAGCCAGCTCTCGGCGTAGCGGAGCCGCCGCTCGAGCTGTTCGGTCGTGGCCGCGCTCACCTTGGCCACCCCGGCGAGGCGATTCATCTCGGCGTTGACCCGTCCGTGCGCCAGCCCCGTGAGGTCGACGAGCCGTTGGGCAACCAGGGCGTTGCGACCGCGGAGATCGGCCTTGATCTCGGCGACGCTGCGCGTGTCGTCGCGGGCGAAGCCGGCGTCGGTGGGGATTTCGGGCAGCAGCACGTCGAGCGTCTCGTCGGGCGTGGGTGCATCGCCTCGCCCGGCAACCGCCGGTTCCGGCTCGTCGTCGAAGGCGAGGCCTTCCGCGGTGACGGTGTGGATGGCCATGCCGGTCGCCACGGCGCTGAGCACGGAGAACAGCGAGAGCTGTTCGGCCTCGAAGCCTTGCGGCGAACTGTCGAAAGCCGCGTCGACGGCTGCCGCGTCGGGCGAGAACACGTCGTCGTTCGAAGCGGGTGGACGCAACACGTGCCGCCGGGCCTCGGCGATCTGGAACGCATGCGTCCGCAGTCGCAGATCGTCGGGCAGGAACACGTAGGCCTTCTGGCTGCCGCGCTCGGCCTGCCAGCGAACGAAGCGTCCGACCGCTTGACGGAAGAACAACTCGGTGGTGACCGTGGTGGCGTAGACGCCGACGCGGAGCCGAGGGATGTCGACGCCTTCGCTCACCATCCGCACCGCTACGAGCCACGGCGCGGTCGATGTAGCGAACCTGGCGATGCGATCCGAAGACGTGGGGTCGTCGCTGACGACCACCTCGGCCGGCACCCCGAAGTGGCGGCGGATGAGCTGGGCGATGCCCTGGGCGTGCTGCTGGTCGATGGCGATCACCAGCCCCGCGGCGTCGGGCTGGCCGCCTGGGGTGGAGCGGATCGACATCAGTCGCTCGTGCGCTTGGCGGAGCACGGCAGGCAGCCAGTCACCGTCGAGGCTCAGCGCCGTACGCAGCCGCTGAGCCATGCCGTCGCGGGCGAGCTCGTCGTGGAAGTTGGCGCTGACGATCCTGCCATCGGGGGCGCTCCACTCCATCAGCCCGTCGAACCGCGGGAAGTACACCGGCCGAACGACGCCGCCGTCGCGCAACGCGTCGGCGTAGCCGTAGGTGTAGTGACTGCACGCCGAGTCGCCCTCGACCGCGGCCTGGTACTCGACGAACGGGATCGCCGCGGTGTCGCTGCGGAACGGGGTCCCGCTGAGGCACAGCCGTCGATGGGCGGTGTCGAAGGCCGATCGGATCGCATCGCCCCAGGCCCGTTCGTCGCCCGCGTGGTGGATCTCGTCGAGGATCACGAACGCGTCGGCAGCGAGGCCGCGCAACGCCTTCGCGGTGCTGGCGGTGGCGACGTGCTGGTAGGTGGTGACCAGCCCGTGCACGTCGCCGGCGAGGCCACCGTTCGGGGTCCAATCGGGATCGAGCTCGAGACCCAGGTTGTGAGCTGCCGCTGCCCATTGCTTCTTCAGGTGGCTGGTCGGGGCGACCACCACCAGCCGTCGCCGTTGCCGGCCGAGTGCCCATCGGGCACAGGTGAGAGCAAACGTGGTCTTGCCGGCTCCGGGCGTTGCCACGGCCAGGAAGTCGGCCGACTCGTGTACTTTGAACTGGTCGAACGCCGTTCGCTGCCAGGGGCGCAGGCGCACTGTGGGACGCGCGGTTGGGCGCGCGACGAGGCGGGGATCGGTGACGGCGGACGAAGGCATGGGGGTCGCCCAGTCTGGCGACGCACAAGCGGACAAGCGCGCGGGTGAGCCACGTCATGGCTGTCACACCCTTCTCGTAGGCTGACGCGATGGCCGACCATCCGGTGCTCGAACGGTTCTCGCCGGCCGTGCGCGCCTGGTTCGCATCGTCTTTCCCCGAGCCCACGCCGCCGCAGGTGCATGGATGGCCGCACATCGTCGACGGTCGGCACACGCTCATCTGCGCGCCCACCGGGTCGGGCAAGACCCTCACCGCGTTCATGACCTCGATCGACCGGCTGTGCACGCCCCAACCCCACGTCGCGCCGCTCGATCCGAA